>WRAI01000010.1 GCA_009780275.1 Oscillospiraceae bacterium
ACAACCATTGATCGTGAAACGCCTGTGTTTATTAAAGACAACGTTGCCATGGTATCGGCGGGCAATGCATCCAACGCCTCGCATACATTGGCACTTACACTTGACGGACAACTTTGGGCGTGGGGTGGTAACGAAGCCGGGCAGTTGGGTGTCGGCATTTTATTGCAATCGGTACACGCGCCGGTTCGTGTGTCTGCGCCGTTGGTGCGTGATGACAATGACGGGGTTGAAGTAACGCGGGCTGCTGCACTGACAGCTTACCGCGATTTCCTACTCGAAGTCATTGAACATTTCGGCCACATACATAATGATTTGGCACAACACGGCGTTCGTCATGCGGAATTGCTTGATTTTGGCGACGATGGCATTCCGTCATTGGCGTTGATTTTCAATGCGCATGACCGCTCGCGCACGCCTGTGATTGTGGTGCATTATAATGGTGGGCAGGTTGACGTGGTGTATCGCCATTATATCGTTCATGTTTGCGAGCTTGGCAGAAACCCCAAAGGTGATAGACCAATCTCTGTTTTTGAAATCGCCGAAAGCGCAAAGCGGGCTTATCTTGTGTATGTTGAGGGCGAGAGCCGAGCACGACGACGTTATTCTGCGCGAGATGGCGACAGATTTATGACAGTATTAAGCAGAAGCGCATTTCGTCCACATAATCAAGGCGTGGTGTGCTACAAATCTGAGTTAAATTTCTCTGTGGACTTTGAAAGCGTAACGCGAACCGAACACGACAGCGCGCCGCGAGAATTGCTGGGCATTACACGCACTCGTCCGTTTGATTTGACGTTGTACACGTATCTGCCGAATCTGATTGCGGAGATTGAGCGGATGCTGTAACCTCAATTTCAGTTACTTGCCGTTTACATTTGTAATAAATCTTTACAGCCACCACAATAATCACAATTAGCGCAATAACAAGCAGCCTGTGCAGCACATCCAGCGCTGCTGCATAGCCGATTTCAAGGCGCACGTTTACGTAGTCGAGAGCAAGTGGTCTAATTGTGAGCGTGTTGCGGCTGGTGGAAAAGAAACCGGGTAAAAGCATTCCGCGGATGTTGTGTTCAAAAAGAAAAGACATAATTATCGGGATTAAGAATGCTAAAATCGGGCGCAATGATTTGCTCATGCGTTCAAGCGGGATTGTCAGTAATGCGGCGGTAATTCCGAGTGTGGCAATGACGAAGTAGAGCAGCAGTAATCCAAGTGTGCGATGAGTATCTATCCATCCGAGGTAAGCAAATAAAAGAAAGTTTGAATTTACCCAAAAATAGACAAGCGACAAAAACAACAGCGCAGAAACGCACCAGTAATACGCAACCTTACTGCGTTTGCGCACTATTTCGTAGAGAAATAACAAAATAGTTCCAACAATCGCGGAGGTTAGTGCGTATAAGAACAAGGTGTTGCCTAGTGCTGTGGTGAATAAAGTATCGCTGAAAGCTCTGATGTAATTATCCAACCAAATAAAATTTGGGTAGACAAACAAATGAAAATCAGTAAAGCTGCGGATAACCAACCCGATAAATTGCAGCATAAATACAAGAATAAACGGCATGATAAAAAATAATGCGTATTTCTTTTTCACTGGATGCCTCCATTGTATATTATGTTGTTATATTAACACGAAATCGGCGCGATGTCCAATTCTTGCGTCATCGCAATTTAATTTCACGTCAAACAGCTGTCTTTTTTACAAGGCGGCTGTTGTTTTTGTGCGTTTGTCCTTGCAAAATCTGTCGAAAACAGCGATTGCGCGTGCAAAAATCGAATTTTTTTGAACAATGCCCTCACAGCAACATACAATGATGCGAAGGCAAAAAATATAGGAGGACTGCTATCTATGGAAAAAGTCAATCCCGGCCCCTTGGCCGAAGAAATCAAGCTCGATACCGCCAAATCATTCAAAGAAGCCGTTTGCGTCCACACACAGAAAATCTATGACGCTTGCAGAGATAAAGACTGTTTGGAGGACATGCGCGTATTCCTCACGCGGAGCAGTCAGCAAATCGTTGATCGTGCCATCAGCGTCAAGGCACGCCGCGCCGAACTGCTTTGGGTTTTTATCGACGTCGAGCCGGTACCATTCAACCGTGGATTTTATACTTGTGATATTCGTTACTTTTATCGCATTACCGCCGATGCCTTTTGCGGCGTTGGACGTCCCCAAGAGGTCAGTGGATTGACCACATTTGATAAGCGCGTGATTCTATTCGGCAGTGAGGGAAACGCTAAAATCTTCAAAAGCAACACCAGCATCAACGGGCTGGATGCGCAATCAGTACGCAGCACGAGTATGCCCAATTGCGTAGTCGAAGTTGTCGATCCGATTATTCTCAACATCAAGATGGTCGATACTTGTGAATGCCGCCCCACTGACGATATGTGCGAAGTTCCGCCATTTATCATGCATAGCTTTGACGATGAGTTAGTGTTACACGGCGATGAAAAACGCTTATACTGTACACTCGGGCAATTCTCCATCGTGCGCCTCGAACGTGACACGCAGTTGATTATTCCTGCCTACGACTTCTGCTTGCCGGACAAAGAATGCGTTGGTAGCTCGGAAGACAATCCGCGCAATTTGTTCCAAAAGATTAAATTCCCCGTCGATGAGTTTTTTCCGCCCAATATGCTCGACAGCGATTGTGATCAGTTGAAAGAACTTCGCCACCAATGCGAAGGCACTTTGTAAAGCATAACAGCCAAAGATTACAAAGCGGCGCCGCCATGCAATGCGGTGCTGCTTTTGTGCGTAGGTTAATTGAATTCGTCAACCCTAAGTCAAGATAGAACTGTACAGCCTATATCCTCCGCCAATATTATACGCATCAAATCCATTCTGTATGAGAATACGAGCAGCAATATAGCTGCGCATACCGCTATGACAGTGCACGTAGATTGGCTTTACTTTATCAAGACTACCCAACTGTCCGCGCAAGTCATCCAGTGGTATATTGTTAAAACCTGCGATTCCTCCTTGTGCGGCTTCCCATTTTGAGCGGACATCCAGCAATGTCGCGCTACCATCACGAGGCAGATTGTCTACATCATGCCAATGGATTTGCTTTACTTTACCTGTCAACAGATTTTCAATGGCAAAGCCTGCCATATTTATCGGGTCTTTGGCTGAAGAGTAAGGCGGCGCATAGCAAAGCTCCAATTGCGTGAGGTCAAACGCTGTCATGTTGGCGCGAAGGGCGGTTGCCAATACATCGCAACGTTTATCCACGCCGTAAAAGCCTACCATTTGTGCACCCAATATTTTACCTGTCTCTTTTTCGAAAATTACTTTTGTAGAAGTCGATTTTGCGCCGGGGTAATATCCCGCATGGCCGGGCAGCCATACAAATGCCTTGTCATAATTCAAGTTAAGACGTTTGGCAGTTTTTTCATTGATGCCGGTGGCAGCCACTGTCATATCAAACACTTTCAGTATCGACGAACCTTGTGTACCAACGTATACTGAGGGAATGCCACAAATGTTGTCAGCGGCTATGCGCCCTTGCTTATTAGCCGGGCCGGCCAACGGTATCATGGCCTTTTTGCCGGTGATAAAGTCGGTTACTTCAACTGCGTCGCCCACAGCGTAGATGTGCTTATCTGAGGTGCGCATGTGCTTGTCCACAATAATGCCGCCTCGCTCGCCGGTGGCAAGACTGGCATCTTTCGCCAAATTGCTTTCGGGATGCACGCCAATTGCCAAAATGACTAAGTCAGTATGAATGGCGCGGTCAGTCAGTTGGACAGTTAAACCACCTGCGTCTTCTGTGATGGCCTGAACTTTATTGCTTAGATATAGTGAAACGCCCGATTGTCGTAAATAGTGATGAACATCGCAGGCCATATCAATATCTAGCGGTGCGATGACTTGGTCGGACATTTCGACGATGTTGACATCCAATCCCGCTTCTTTTAAGTTTTCAGCCATTTCCACGCCGATGTAACCGCCGCCAACTACAACCGCGCGCTGTGGCTTGTTTTGCTGAATATATGTCTTGATGTGGTCGGTATCGGGAATAGTACGCAGGGTGAATACGCATGGTAGATCAGTGCCGGGAAAAGGCGGCTTGATGGGCTCTGCGCCGGGTGCGAGAATGAGCTTGTCATAGGACTCACGGTACGTTTCGCTCGTAGTTATATCTTTAACTGTGACGGTTTGAGTCGCCGGGTCAATTGCGGCAACCTCGCTCAACGTCCGTACATCAATATTGAAACGGCGGCGGAAACTTTCCGGCGTTTGCAGCAAAAGCGCGCCTCTATCAACAATTGTGCCGCCGATATAATATGGCAGACCACAATTGGCAAATGAAATATGCTCGCCTCGTTCAAACATTACAATTTCCGCATGCTCGTCTAATCGACGCAGCCGTGCCGCCGCTGAAGCACCGCCGGCCACGCCGCCGACAATCAAGATTTTACGCATCGTAACATCCTCCTCGCCGTAATTTTCATTTTTTAGCAAGCATAGTTTAGATATTTCTAATATGGCATACAAAAAACAATCTGTCAATATGACAGTAGAAGATTTATCGCTGTGCGAAGGGTGCGGGAGAATGATAGCTGTTATTCTTCGCCGTAAAAAGAAACTTTGTTTATAAGCCTGTAGCAGCGAGCTTTTTGCCCATCCGCCAAGCCTCGACAAATCACACCACTCGCCTCGAAATCATACAATGATATAGAACAGGAGAGTGATGATATGGCCGAATGCTTAATTGCGTGTCGATCAATGACTTACGCGCAACGCGCTGACCGAGTGTTGAGCCGTGCAGGGCTGCATGGAGTGAATGTGACGAAAATAAAGAATGGGTTCGATAAAGAAGGTTGCGTTTATGGTGTTAAGCTGCAACAAAAAATGCTGTCCGAAGCGTTGGAGGTGTTGGCAGAACAAGGGCTTACGCCGCGCGGCGTGTATGCCATTACGACTGAGGGCGAGTATAAGGAGTTGCCGATATGATTTATTTTGACAATGCCGCCACAACATTGCAAAAACCGCCGCGTGTTGCCGATGCCATGCGGCGCACTGTTGGTATAGCAGCCGGGCCGGGCCGCGGTGCGCATAAAAACGCCATGGCTGCTGCCGACATTTTATTCAACACGCGTGAGACGTTGGCGGAATTCTTTTGCACCGACAGCCCCGAGTCAGTGATTTTTACATCTAACGCTACCCATTCGCTGAATATTGCCCTTCAGTCACTGCTGCCCAAACGCGGCGTTGTGCTGCACTCATCGCATGAGCATAATGCTGTCATGCGTCAATTATACGTCGCCGAACAAGTAACGTTGCGGCAAGTTGATTGCCCGCTGTTCAATGCCAACGCCACGCTGGAAAATTGGCGCAAGGCCTTGGATGGCGACGTAAAATTGGCAGTGCTTTGTCACGCATCTAACGTCTTCGGTTCGCTCACGCCTGTGGAAGGAATTGCGGCATTATGTGCCGCACGTGGCGTACCGCTTGTGCTGGACGCGGCGCAATCGTGCGGGCATGTGCCGATTATTGCCGAAAATTTACCCAATACCGTTATCTGTGTGCCGGGACATAAAGGACTATATGGCCCACAAGGCACAGGCATATTGATTGTGCCGCAACGTATGAAGTTGGAACCATTCATGCGCGGCGGCACGGGAAGTTTGTCCTTGCGGCGTGAAATGCCTGACGACTACCCCGACAGGCTCGAAGCCGGTACACAAAACATGCCCGGCATCGCGGGGCTACATGAAGGCGTCAAATTCGTCATGCAGAAGGGTTTTGATGCTGTCTTGACACATGAGCACAAGTTGATGGCGCTGCTGATTGTCGAGTTATCTAAGCTATCAAGCGTAACGCTTTATCATGGCGACTCGCGACAACAACTCGGCGTGCTGTCATTCAGCGTTGCCGACAAGGATTCCGAAGACATTGCCAATGAGTTATCGCGCTACGGTATTGCCGTACGGGCAGGCTTGCACTGCGCACCGCTAGCGCACCGCAATGTTGGTACATTGGCACACGGCACGGTACGCGTGAGTTTTTCAATATTCAACACCGAGCGGGAGGTAAGGGAGTTTGCGAGGCGGTTGAAGGCGATTTTGTAGTGTGTATGTAATAATAAGGAACCCCTTGATTCGGTTGACATCAAGGGGTTGCCTGTTTCCGATAATGTTTATAATGTGACTTCCATATGTATGTCCTCAGGTTCTTTATCGAACAATTCCTTGATAGGCTCATCAGTCGCTTTGAACCCAATGCCTGTGTAGAAATGGACAGTATTTTTTGAAGGCGTAGCTGAAACATACATCTTTTTTCCACCCAACCGTTTGGCTCTTTCTTTTGACATATTAACCAGTTTAGTGGCGATACCTTGTTTTCTATAATTTTTACTTACAAAGCAACTGGTTAATTGAATGATGTCGTTGTTTTTTCCAACAAGCTGCCCTCCCACACCAACTAAACCGACAAGCATTTCCCGGTGGAATGCCCCATACATTGTTCCACCCTCATCATAGATGTTTATGAGTTCTGCGATTCGTTTTTCAATGTTATCCAATCCTTGAATCTCATAATACTCCTTCTCTAAAGCCAAATTGCCATCTCTAAAATAATAAATATCTTCCACAATTTCATATCTATCTATTTCTCTAAATTTTTGGCACTCATCTCTTAATAAAAGCCGATACATAATATCCATGATAATACTCTCCTTGCAAAATTAATAAGCACCTTCAAAACGGAAAGTGCTTACATTTATCACACACATGGAAATATCGGTGCTATATTCCATAGGTGAGCAACACACTTTGCATTATGACATAAACTTTATTCATAATTGCTCACCTCCTTTTTATTACATTAATTGTAGCACACAGCTATGCAATTGTCAAATAATTTACAAGGGTTCCAATTTTGTCAGCCGCCTACTCGGCTGCTCTTGGCTCAATACGCCGCAAACGGCTTAAATCCTTTGCCCAGCACTTCTTGTACGTTGGCTAAAATCAAGAACGCCTCGGCATCCGCCGCTGTGACAGCCTTCTTGACGGCTGTAATCTCATAGCGGCGCACGGCGCAGAGAAAGACAGTTTTATTATCGCCCGAGAACATGCCTTTGGCATCAATGGCTGTTGCCCCGCGCTTGACTTGCGCCAGCAACACATCACGCACTTGCTCGGGCTGACTGGTGACAATCAGTATTGATGTCGCACTGTCTAGGCCATTGAGGTATGAGTCCAGCACCATGCCGCTGATGAATTGCACCACCAATGCGTATAAGATTGCTTCGGGGCTGTGGAAGAGGAATGCTGCCGCGATAAAAATAACTACGTTGATATACAGCGCGATGCGGCCTAATGATAAATCGCCCCGCTTGCGCTGGACGAGTTTGCCGATGATGTCGATGCCGCCGCCGGTGGCGCCGCGCGATAGAACCAAGCCAAAGCCCAGTCCTGCTAAAATTCCGCCGCATAGGGCGGCCATCAATATTTCTTCGATGTGGAAGTAGGGCAAGATATGCGGCAGAAAATCAAGCAAAAATGAACCGGCCGCGACCGAAAAGATAGTGCGCACCAAAAACTTTACACCCATGGAGCGGAAGCCGATGAAAAAAAGCGGCAGGTTCATCAACAGCACCATCGAGCCGATGGGCCACCCGAGCTGCACATATAGAATCAGCGCGATGCCGGACAGTCCGCCGAGCGGGATTTGGTGCGGAAGAATAAAGTAAATGACGGCAACGGCGAACAGCAAGTTGCCGAATAAGATGACAGTATAATCAAACGTTTGAGCTGCGACTCTCTTAATCATCTAGTTTTCCAAACCTCCGATAATATCCATCAAGGCGTTGAGGCGCGCCGTGTTGCCTGTGAGGTACAGATGGCCGAAGACAGCTTCGAGCGCTGTGGCGAGCTTGTAGTCTTCGGGGGCGATGTTTTTAGGCATGGTGGGTGATTTGGCATTGCGGCCGCGGCGGAAAACGTCGATTTCCTCTTGCGTGAAATGTTGCTGCAATGCGCGGGCGGCAACGGCTTGACGGGTGGCGTTGACCTGTTTGACGGTGGCGGTGTGGAGCAGCTTGGCCGTCGGTGTGCCGTTGAGGCAGAGCCGTGTACGTACCATGAGCTCATATACGCCGTCGCCGATGTGCGCGAGGGCCAGAATGCTGATGCCATGCAGTTTGTTGATGGGAATTCCGGGTTGGAGTAGATTCGTCATAGGCTTGACGGCGGGTCGGTTTCGACCGACAGGGCAGTTTTTGGGGTGTTTTGCAGGGGTGGAGGTGTTGCTTCGGACGGCGAGACAATCGTTTTGGGGGGCATCGTTGCTGTTTCGTGAGGTAGACCCGCATTTTGATCGGACAGTGTCGCTTTTTCTTGCGACAGGCCTGCATTTTGAGCGGGTGATGCTGCATTTTGGTCGGGGGCGGGGGTAGACTCTGCGGGTTGAGTTGTTATTTTGGCAGGCGTGTCAGTGAGGGATGGTGTATGGGGTTCATCGTATATGCCTACGACTTCGTGCCCGTCGGCGGACAGGATTTTTTTGCGCGTCGGGCGTGTTAGCAGCGTCAGCAAGCCTGTGCCGATTAAGATGAGTAGAGCGTTGGCGGGGTAAGGGTAGCGTGCATTTGTTTCCATCAGAAGCAAGAAAAAGAACAAGCCCCAGAAAGCGATGGACAACGGCAATATCGGTGACAGCCGCCGCCGCGCTTTTTTGACGAACAGCAATAGCGACATTGACAGCAGTGCCGCCGCCAGCACAATATAATAATACCCATTTGCCGCAAAACTTAACAGTCGCTGCCAAGCTGCGACGCTGATGTGCCCGACAGGTTGGCCGTATTCGTTGACTGTTTCGTTGTTGGCCTGCCAGTTGACGACCCAGTCGTCGCGTCCCCACAGGTTGATGGTTTTGCGCGCCAACAACGGCAGCATGGTGCCGTCACGCAAGTTTTGGTGCGCCGAATACACAGCCTGCTCCATAAAGTCGCGCTGCACTTCGATGGCAGAGCGCGATGTGTCGTGGAGCGCGGGCAGGAAGTAGTTGATTTGCAGATATTCATTGAGTATGCCGTTGCTCGGCGCGTGCATGCCGACGAGCAAGTTCCAGCCGCCGCTCATGGCCGGCCGTGAATTGGGGAAATCAGAGAATGGAATAGGAGGTACGTCGCGGTCAAGGAAAAACTCGCTGAGATCGGTGTCGTAAGAGCGTTGCAATGTTGGTGCGAGGTAGGCGTGTTCGTACAGAGACAGCGCGCCGAAGTAGAACAGCGGCAACAGCAGGCACAGAATTAGGCCGCGTTTGAGGAAGTTTTTGCCGAAGACGACCAAATAACCTTGTACACGCACGAAAGCGTGCGACAGTATCAAGTGAAAGACAAGGGCAATTAAGATAACCAAACTGATGGGGCGGATGATCGATGAAAACCCCAGCACAATGCCGCATGCACAGACGAAAAACAGCCGCGATCTCCATATCTCGGCGCGGTGTATGCGCAGATAAAGGCTGATGGCGGCGAGCATGAGCGTGAGGTGCAGCATTTCGGCGCAGATGAGCGACACAAACATGACTTGACCGGGCATAAACGCCCAAATGAGTGCCGCAATGCCGCCGATCCAGGGCGCAAATAACTTGGCGCCGATGTCGTACATGAGCGCGGCGATGGCGAGGCAGAGCGCGAGATTGAAGCCGAATGCCACGCTGTATGATACACCGAACAGACTGTACATCCACGACAGCACCAGCGTATAGCCCCAGGTGTGTGGAAAAATGGCGGTGTACCGTCCCCACAGAATGGTGCCGTGGTTGGCGTAGTGCGCCGCCAGCTCGTGGTAGCGCGCGAAGTCGCTCACCGGCTCATTGGCGGTCAACAGTATCCACGCGAGGCGGGCGGCCAGCGTTATCAACAGCGCAAGCAGCAGCCATACCCATGGCTTTACGCGGGAGAGCCTGTCGGTGATGGTGTAGATTTTTTGCATGACAATTCCTCCGTTGTTTTTGGCGGTTTTATAAGATGCGTTAAAAGGCTTGCGCCGACTAAAATGAGAAGTGTATTGGCCGGGAAAGTGTATCGCGGATGGGTTTCGACAAGCAAGCTGAGGAAAAACAGGCCTGTGAGGATAATCATCAGCGGCAATGCGGGTGACAGCAATTTGCGTGACTTTTTTCGCAACAGCCAGAGGGCAGCGGCAGCTAAGGCAAGTGTTAGGATGATGCGGTAGTAGGCGTTTGCGGCAAACCGCAGGGGTCGTTCAAAACTTGTCACACTGACGAGGCCGGACGTGTCATGTCGTGCGGCCCAACCGACGGCCCAATCGTCACTGCCCCACATATGCCGCGCTTTTTCACGCAAGAGTTGCGGGAGCGCGCCGTTTTGAATGGCACGTCCGGTCAGTCTGGCAGCTTGCCGCATAAATATTCGCTGTGCTTGCTGCGCTGTGATGGAATGGTCATCGGCAACAGGGTAGAAGAAAGTATCGCCAATGTGATGTGTCAAAAAGCCGTTGGTGGGTGCGTGCATACCAACCAGCAAATTCCAACCGGGACCGTTCATAGCGGGATGCCTGTTTGGGATTTCTTCGTGCAAATGGTGCGGCGGATCGAGCATGCCAATGATGAATTGCCATTCAGGCGTATCCATTGCGGGCCGCCAATCGCGTGTTTCGTCGGCAAGGCGTTCCGAGCGTTGCAGGGCGGGTGCCAGATAGGCGTGTTCATACACTGCCATAACGCCAAAGTATGTCATGGGAATCAGCAGACAGAGCAGTAAGCCTTGACGGCAAAATCGCCTGATGTTGATGAGTAAAATAAATCGATTTGTACGCGTGGCATGGACTATGACAAGGTGGAGCATAAAGGCGAGTAACAGGACCAATCCAATCGGGCGGACGATGGCGGAGAAAGCCGTTGCCAAGCCGCAAACGCAAGCTAAAATCAGTCGCATTTTCAGTGTTTCGGCCCTATTCATGCGTACATATAAATTGATAGCCGCCAGCATAATCGCAAGATGGAGCAATTCAGCGGCGATAAAATTTGAAAATAAAATTTGACCGGGCATAAGCGCCCAAATCAATGCCGCAACGCCGCCAATCCAAGGTGTAAATAATTTTGCGCCGATGTCATAAATCAAGGATACAATAGCAAGGCAAAGCACAATGTTAAATCCGTACGCCGTGGCATGTGATGCTCCAAAAATGTTGTACACCCACGACAGTACCATAGTGTAGCCCCAAGTGTGCGGGAAAATCGAGGTAAATCGCCGCATTAAAATGATATTGTGTTCGGCGTAATGCGCGGCGAGTTCGTGGTAGCGCAGAAAATCGTTGGCCGGTATATTGCGCGTCAGCAGCACCCACGCCAGGCGCGTGAACAGCGTTACCAACAGCGCAAGCAGCAGCCATACCCATGGCTTTACGCGGGAGAGCCTGTCGGTGATGGTGTAGATTTTTTGCATGAGTTGGCCTCCCTGCGTAAATTTGGAATGCGAAATTATCGCGCGGCGGCGCGGGCGAACACTGTTCGTCCCTTATGCTAATAATTCTTTCAGTTCGTCGGCTCTGTGTGTTTTTTCCCAGGGCAAGTCCAAGTCGTGGCGGCCGAAGTGGCCGTAAGCGGCGGTTTGGGCGTAGATGGGGCGGCGCAGATCAAGGTATTCGATGATTTTGGCCGGGCGGAGATCGAAAAGTTGGTTGATGGCGGCGGTGATTTTGTCGTCGCTGACGATGCCTGTGCCAAATGTGTCGACCAGCACGCTGACGGGGGTGCTGACGCCGATGGCGTAGGCGACTTCCAACTCGCAACGGCGCGCCAGCCCCGCAGCAACGATGTTTTTGGCAATGTGGCGCATCATATACGCTGCGCTGCGGTCGACTTTGGTGGGATCTTTGCCCGAGAATGCGCCGCCGCCGTGCCGCGCCGCGCCGCCGTAGGTGTCGACGATGAGCTTGCGGCCGGTCAGTCCCGAGTCGCCCTGTGGGCCGCCGACGACGAAACGGCCGGTCGGGTTGATGTAGAATTTGGTGTCGTTGTCGAGCCACCCGACGGGTATGACGGGGTCTATGACGGCCTCGCGCAAGGCTTTGCGCAAAGCGTCGGTGCTGATATTTTCGGTATGGTGTGCCGACAGCACGATGGCGGGGCAGCGTGTAATGTTGCCGTTCTTGTCGTATTGGACGGTGACTTGGGCTTTGCCGTCGGGGCGCAGCCAGCCGAATGTACCGTCTTTGCG
The DNA here is from genome assembly GCA_009780275.1 of Oscillospiraceae bacterium. NCBI lineage: Bacteria > Bacillati > Bacillota > Clostridia > Eubacteriales > Oscillospiraceae > Oscillospiraceae bacterium. Next base: position 12,201 of record WRAI01000010.1, read on the forward strand.
TACTTGGGTGAGTTGGCGAGTGAGTTTATGCGAATAGACCAGCGCGGCCGGCATGAGTTCCGGCGTTTCGTCGCAAGCATAACCAAACATCATGCCTTGGTCGCCAGCACCCGTCATGTCGGCGGCGTCGCCGGCATATTCGAAGGCTTGGTTGACGCCTTGGGCGATGTCGGCGCTCTGCTCGTCAATAGAGGTCAAAATGGCGCAGGTGCGGTAATCCATGCCGCCGACAGCGTCGTCATAGCCAATGCGTTGCAACGTATCGCGCACGATTTTTGGAATATCGGCGTATGCGTTGGTTGAAATTTCGCCCATGACAAGTGCCATGCCTGTGGTAACAATGGACTCGCAGGCAACACGCGCGTGCGGGTCTTGCGCTAAAATGGCGTCAAGCACACCGTCGGAAATTTGGTCGCACACCTTGTCGGAATGTCCCTCGGTGACGGATTCGGATGTGAATAGTTTCATGGGATAGGGCTCTCCTTTGTTTTTATAGGGACAGTAGAGCACTGCCCCTACGCGCAGTATACCACCATTTACTGTAAAATTCAATAGATGCATTGACAACAAGGGCTGTATCGCGTACAATAAAAGGAACGAAGGCTTAGGAGAATATATTTATGAAAACAAAACGCGCGTTATCGCTGGCGGTGAGTTTGTTGATGCTGTTGTCTATGACGAACGGCGTTGCGTTTGCAGCCGATTCCCCGCTGTCTGCTGATTCGCCCAACAGCTGGGCTGTGCCGTATGTGCTGCGGGCTGTGGAGTTGGAGATTATTGACAGTCAGGATTTGCCCGAAGGGGTGCTGTTTCGGGAGGGTGCGCCGCGTTGGTACATAGCTGAATTACTGGCCAATTATATGGTTGTTTACAGCGGCGCGGCAGACCTTGATGAAGTTGTTTCCAACTGGTTGGCGGTGCCGGGCAATGAGCCGGGCGATATAGATTTCCCTGATGTGCCGGATACGCACCCGCAGTATGCGCAGATCATGGCGATGGCGACGATGGGTGTTGTGACAGGCGGTGAGTTCGGCGGTGTGTTTGGCTTTGGGCCGAACCATACGCTGACGCGCGCTGAAGCGGCTGTCGGCTTGACGCGCATGATGGAGGCCTTGGGGTATACTGTGGTAGGTTTCCCGGCCGCGACTGATTTTGCCGACTGGCTGCCGCCGGGGCAAGGCGGTATTCAGTCTTGGGCGCGCGGGGCGGTTGCCTTTATGTATTACCATGAGGTGATGCTCAGCACGGCGACAACCGGTACGCCGCCGGGCGACCCGCTTTTCATCTTTAATCCAAATTTTGCGTTTCAGACACAGCAGTTGATCGCCGGTATGGTGCGTATGCTGGATGAAGTGGAGTGGCGCGATCCGCCGCAATGCCAATGCATGATGTCACAGGTTCACTTTGATATTTTTGATTTGGTGCCGGGCGGCTGGGTGAGCGAGCCGAGCGCGCCGGGGGCTGACAACAGCGTGATTGTTGAAGTTGACGACGATGCGTACCGACTTATCAATGTCGGCGGCTCTTGGCCGCATACGACGTATACGATGGAGACGCCCATTCCGCTGCTTGCGGCAGATTGGGATGACATGGTGCTGCGCTATAATATCAGGGTGGCAGGCGCGGCAAATATCTTGTTTGCCCATGGTGATGCTACACAGGACAATCTCTATTCGTTGAGTTATATTCTCTCTGAGCGCACGATAGGCACTGCCGATGACGACTTGCCTGCCGGCTGGTACAGCGGAGAGATACCGTTGCGCGAATTGCTTGCTTATATGCGCCAAGGGCAGCAGATAACGCCGTTTGCCGGCGAGTTGTTCAGTTTGGCGGCGATGCGTGTCTTTGCCGTCAACGGCACGGTCACATTCTACAGCTTCAGCATTGAAACGGTGTTTGAGTGCATCGGCGAAGGGTGTACGGCGGGTACGCCTGACCCAAACCGCCCGCCTGAAATCGAATGGCTATGGCGCGGTCAATATGCCGGCAGCGGATTTGCCGGCAGCGGCTTCTTCCCCAACGGCGTCAACATTGTCGATTACGCTTACTATCACAACCGAGAACGTGTTGACACCATCCCCGGACCTGTCGGCAACAACGATGTCAAGTATGTTTTTTATAGCCAGACAGAGGCGCGTGTCGTCAATGTCAACGATGGTTGGGCCATCACCTTGCCGACGCATGACTATACTGCCGACTTTCGGCTCAGCGGCATTCGCTCGCAATTTCATTACGGCGCGTATGATGGCGCCGACTCGGTACTTACGGTAACGCGCGAAGACCAAAGTCCGTATTCTAACACGCGCGAGGGATGGAATATATTTTTTGGCGAGTGGATCAACCGCTTTATTGGCAGTGATACTTTCTTGAGTAACAATGATATCGGTACGGTTCGCGCGCAGTCGACGCGGGTTCATATATTGCCGGGCTTTGAAGTTGTCACGTATAACTTACGCGTTGAAGGGCGCGGAAACATTGAACGTCCCTATTACGATATTGCTGTCATTCGCCGCACCGGTGAGTACCGGGTGCATTATATGCTCGTGCGCCGCTCGGCACGTGAAGATGTCATTGGCTTTGACAGGTTGATTGCCGGATTTGCCGTGTTCTCGCGCAACGGCCGGGCGCAAAATGACCAAACGCCATTTGAGCCGAATATTCCTGACTATTGGAGCGCCGAGACGCGTGCATACTATGAGAAACTGCTCAATCAGGAGACGGTTGACTGGGGTTTCTTTACTCGCTCGATGGCGGGCGACCAGCAGCCAAACTGGTCTTGGGGCAATATAGCGTTAGACCGCTACCATCTCAATAGGACACAAAATTTCCTGGCCGAGCACATGGGGCTGGACAGCCGATTTGACTTCCCCATTCTGCCCACGTATACGCATTTGCGCGGCACCGGCACTGCAGCAAACGGGTGGCGCGGCGTTCACATCGGCATGCCGTTGACGTTGGCGCGTGAGTTCGCGGGCGGCAACGGGTTTAACGGCCGTCCCGTATTGCAAATCAGCTATCAATTCACCACGACGAACAACGGTAGCTTGGACGTTGCGCGGTCGCCGATGTTTGACATTCTCAACGGCGATTATGACGACCAGTTCCGCTTTGAAGCGCAACAGCTTATCGCCTACGGCTATCCCGTCCTCTTCCGGCTCAACAACGAAATGAACACCGACTGGGTGAGTTATTGCGGTATGATTACGCTGATGGATCCTGACATTTTTGTCAAGACGTGGGAGCATATGTACAACATTTTCCGCGAAGAGGGTGCTGACAATCTGATATGGATTTTCAATCCCCATACGCCGACAATTCCGTTTGGCAGCTGGGGCGAATGGCAGGCGTATTTGCCCAGCATGGACACGGTGCATATGCTTGGCATTACCTATTACGAGATGGGAAACCATCCGGAGTTCCGGTCGTTTAGAAGCATGTATACGACGATTTATAACAAGTATATACCCTACTTCGATAACTTTCCGTGGTCGATTTCGGAATTTGCTGCCGGTTCGGGCGGTGAGCGGCAGTGGCGCGACGGCGGCTGGCAGCCTACCACGCGATTCCGCCATGTTGCGCAGCAGACGGCGTGGGTCAATGCCATGTTTAACGATTTTAGAAATCGTCAAAATCACCGCTATCTGCAAAACATCAGGATTGCCGTGTGGTTTTCGGTCAACGACGTGGTAGGCCTTGGTTGGGGTCAAAATCGTCATTACTACTCGGTCAATCAGCTGGACATTGCTACGCATGAAACCATGCCGACCATTCACGCGTTTAGGGATTGGTTCGCTGAGCAGAGCTAGGAGAAATTTACGGCACAAGGGCGGCATTATGCCGCCCTTGTATTATATATTATGCCTTGACAGTTGGGTACAAACGTTGTACAATAAATGCATTGAAGCCTTAAAAATAAAGGAGTGGTGATATGCGCACGCCTGAACAGATGAAAGAGTTGATTATAAAAGTTGCCGAGAAGGATAAACGCATTCGTGCCGTGATGCTTGGCGGGTCGCGGGCTAATGCTGATGCGCCGCGTGACGATTGGATGGATTACGATGTCGGATATGTTATCGATTGCGAAAAGTCGATTAAGGCAATGACCAAAGACTTAACGTGGATGGATGTACTCGGCGATGAAGTTTCCGTGCGTATTACGAGCGCAGAAAAGCCCGATTGGTCGGACGGGGAAAGCTATTTTATTTTGACCCAATATGCCGATGGCACGCGCATTGACTTGACATTTGCGACAGTTGATGCCTATCACAAAACGCTCGAATCCGGCGATCACGGTCCTGCTGAAATTTGGTTGGACAAAGATGGTGTATTTAACCTTGGGCATGACAACGGATTGAAATATTATGTTGAAGCACCCGACGAAAAAACATATCTCGTGTGTTGCAACGAGTTTTGGTGGATAATGCCGTATGTTGCCAAAGGCTTGTGTCGTCAGGAAATGAGCTTTGCGCAAACCTTTTTGACCCATATACGGGAAGAGTTAGTTAAAGCATTGGGTTGGTATGTTGGCATGAAGAACGAAACGCCGGTTACAATCGGGAAGTTTGGAAAGTATCTGCAAAAACTTCTGCCGCCGGAGATTTGGCGTGAATTTGCTGCGACGTATGCCGGGGGTGAGTATCCGCAGATGTGGAGTGCTTTGTTTATGGCAGGCGAGCTGTTTGGCAAGGTGGCGCAGCAAGTGGCCGACCACTATGGGTTTGCCTATCCGTATAAGGACGAGCAGCGCGTGACGGCGTTGCTGAAAAGCATGCAAAGCGACGCCACCAAGCGCATTCGCGCTACGACCTGCGCGTTTACGGGGCGGCGGCCGCAGGCTTTGCCGTGGGGCTACGACGACGGTCATCCCGACGCGCGGGCGTTTGCCAAACGCATCAGCGCCGAGATTGAGAGAAGCTATGACGCGGGGTATCGCAATTTTATTTGTGGCATGGCACAGGGCGTGGACTTGCTGGCGTGCGAACAGGCAATTTTGCTCAAAAAGACAACCTGCCCTGAGCTGGTGCTGGTGGCCGCCATTCCCGGCAAAGACCAAACGCGCAACTGGCCGTCGGAGCAAATCGAACGGTATAATGCCTGCTTAAAACATTGCGATGTGCGCCGTATTTTGTCGCAGTTTTGCAATGTGGAGACGTACCATTACCGCAATCGCTGGATGGTTGACAATGCCAGCCGTTTGATTGCCGTGTGGGAAGGCGACCCGTCGGGCGGAACGGGGCGGACGGTAGCGTATGCCGAGAGCAAGGGCGTTGATGTGGTTAAGATTTGGTGGGATGAGAAATAAGTCTATTGCTTTGTGTGTATTTTCTCTTTGTTTGGCCGGGCGGGTACTGATTTTGTCTTCACATCGGTATGGCGCATAAGACAACCCTTGCACCTCATAGGTTATCCATGAGGTGACGCTTATGAGATGTCCGATTCACAATAAAGAGGGCTGTGACTGCCATCAGAGCCGTATTGCCGATATTCGCTGCAAGGAAGTTATCAACGTTTGCGATGGTTGCCGTTTGGGATTTCCGTGCGATGTGCTGCTTGATTTGCAGTGCGCGCGTCTGCTTGCCATCGTTGTGCCGGGTCCGAGCTCGTTTTTCGGGCTGTTCGGGCGCAAGGAAGATTTTGTTATTCCGTGGGAATGCATCCGCACCATCGGACGTGACGCGATCTTGGTGGAGTTTGATGAGCATAAGCACAGGCACAGACGGCATCGGAGAAAGTTTTTTGATATGTAAGGGACGATGGCATGAGTCCTTATGTATATATTTCGACAAAAGGGATTGACAATATATATATATATACTATGTGTGCAAGGATTCTATCCTAAATTATTAAGGAGGTCTTTGCAAATGAAAAATCAAGCAAGACGAATCATCGCCGTACTCATTTTCTGCACGATGGCAGTAGGTATGTTTACTGCAAGCGGCAACTACTATGGTTCGGGGGTGGCCTATCAGCGGGTTCTAATTGAGTATTATGATGAGTTGACCATTTACGAGATGCTCGAAATCATTGATGCCGATTGCGAAGAATATCTTGAAGAAAACGGAATAACAGCATTTGAACAAACTGTTGAAGAAACGACAGACTACATCATAACAACAACCGAAGTGACACAATTGCTTTCGAGCGTAGAGTATGCGTCGGGTAATGTTGTTGAAACGTATGCGAATACGGTTTCAATAGAAGCACTTCCTATTGAGTATGCTGAGGAAAGTAGTCTTGACACCCCAACAATTACTAACTTAACAGGCCTTGCGATAATGCCGTTGAGTACAAGTAACCATTCGCGCTCATCATCGCGGATGGATGGTTCGCTGTCTGCGCGAGTAACTCTTAGGGTTGATTATCGTCGTACTGCCGGAACCGGTGTAAATCGCGGTGTAAATATGTTGAGCATTATAAGAACAGTTTCCACGGTGTCGCCGCCGTCTCCCGTTAGAATTCGGGTAGAAGCGGTGAGAGTGGAGATGAATCAAAGCGGAAGGACTGCCGAGGGGCGACATCGAGGACAATTCGTCGCGCATAATGCCTTTGTCGTGGGCGGGATACGCAGTAACGGCGGAACTTTTAGCATATCGACATCCTCAGGCTGGTTGCCCGTTGAAGATGTTGGCTCTAGTGGTGTTGGGGCAGGCCTTGCCGTGACATTTAGCAATAACGGGGCGACTTCCGGTAGATGGAGCACGTCCATTGCTATCCAAATTCGGTAGTCTTTAAGAAAGGGAGGGGTTTGTGATGACAAAGAAACACATAGTTCAAATTACTCAAATTGTCTTAATTGCGCTTTTGGTTTGCGTTAAGCTGTTTGTCTTCCCGCAAATAGAGGCGCATATCAGCCGAACATTTGATCCGGCGCCGCGAATTTATGCAGGTACAGTGTTTTGGTTTTTGATGGGGCTTGCTCTTGCCATGCCGAAATGGTTTACGGGAAGAAAATTCAAGCTGAACTTAATTTACTTGACAATAGAATTGGCGGCGATTGGGTATATCGCACTTTTTTGGATTTGGCGGTTTGGCGGGATAGTTATGTTTCGGATACGTATAGAGGAGTTGTTTTTGTTTAGCCTTATTGCCGGATATTTTCTGGCCGACTGCTTTAAGTCACATAACCTTACCTTTGCCGAGAAGGCTGACGGGGACTAGTACACTAAATAAAGGGTTCGGCATTGCGCTGAACCCTTGTTTTTTGCGCTGCGGCGTGTTATACTGGAAGCAGATTACATATAGAGGTGGACACTATGAATGTTATTATCGAATCGTCGGCGCGTCATATCCATTTGAGTCAAGCCGATTTAGACACATTGTTCGGCAAAGGGCATATGCTCACCAACAAGCGTGAATTGTCGCAGCCGGGGCAATTTTTGACTGAGGAAAAGGTGCGGCTGGAAGGGCCGCGCGGTGTCATTGACAGGGTCAGCATTCTCGGTCCTGTGCGTCCGGCCACGCAAGTTGAGGTTTCGTTTACCGATGCGCGGGTGCTTGGCGTTGTGCCGCCGGTGAAACAGAGCGGCGATATCGAGGGTGCGGCAAGCGTGAAAATCATTGGCCCGCAGGGTGAAGTGACGCGTGAAGCCTGCATTATCGCCATGCGGCACATTCATATGATACCTGAAACGGCGGAAAAATGGGGCTTGCAGGATGGGCAGCTTGTCAGCATAAAAGTGCCGGGCGAGCGTGGCTTGACCTTCCATCAAACGCCGGTGCGGGTGAGCGAGAAGTTTGCCGATCGTATGCACGTTGATTACGACGAAGCCAACGCCGCAGGGCTGGCCGGTGAGGTTGTTGGCGAGATTGTTGTATAGTTAGCAATGAGGAATAACGTAGGGGCGGCATTCTGCCGCCTGTAGTAGTAAAAAAGACCGCAACGCCATGGTTTTGTGCGCACGGGCGGCAGAATGCCGCCCCTACAATATGGGAGGTACACATCATGCCAACCAAAAAACAACTCGAATCGCTGGACAATCACCTGTATATGTTCCATGAAGGCAATGATATTCGTGCTTACGATTTTTTAGGCGCGCACTTTGGTACGGAGAAGCGTAAAAAAGGTGTTCGATTCCGCGTATGGGCGCCCGAGGCGCAGGCTGTGTCTGTCATCGGTGATTTTAACGAGTGGAGTCATGACACAACGCCCATGACCAAGATTTCGGTCGGCGTGTGGGAGGCGTTTGTGCCGGGCCTGCAAGTGTATGACAACTACAAGTATGCTGTGCAAACGCAGACGGGGGAATGGAGGCGCAAGGCTGACCCCTATGCGTTTCATGCCGAGACGCGCCCCGATACGGCATCGAAAATTTACGACCTAGGCGGCTATACCTGGGGCGACGCGGCGTGGCAAAAAGCTAAAACGGCGTGTTACAACGCGCCGATGAATATTTATGAAATGAATCCGGGCTCGTGGCGTTACCATGAGGACGGCAATTTGATGTCGTACCGTGATATGATCGATGTGCTTGTGCCATATGTGAAAGAGATGGGGTATACGCATGTTGAATTGATGCCGGTGACCGAGTATCCTTACGATGGTTCATGGGGGTACCAAGTGACAGGTTATTTTGCCGCGACGAGCCGCTTTGGTACGCCGCACGATTTTATGGCGCTGGTGGACGCGTTCCATCAGGCGGGCATCGGCGTGATTTTGGACTGGGTACCGGCGCATTTTCCGAAAGACGCGCACGGTTTGGCTGAGTTTGACGGCAGCTATTGTTATGAATACAGCGACCCGCTCAAGCGCGAGCATGAGGATTGGGGTACGTTGGTGTTTGACTACGGGCGCAATGAGGTGCGGTCGTTCCTGTTGTCATCGGCATTGTTTTGGTTGGAAAAATTTCATATTGACGGTCTGCGTGTCGATGCTGTGGCGAGTATGCTCTATCTTGACTATTCGCGCTCTAACAAGGCGTGGCGGCGCAACATTTACGGCGGCAATGAGAACTTAGAGGCCATCGATTTTATCAAGAAGCTCAACGAGCAGATTTTTGCCAATTTTCCCCACGCGCTGATGATTGCCGAGGAGTCGACGGCGTTTCCGATGGTGACAAAGCCGGTTCACATGGGCGGTTTGGGCTTTAACTATAAGTGGAACATGGGCTGGATGCACGACAGTTTGGAATATTTCGGGCTGAACCCGTTTTTCCGCCAGCATCACCACAACAACTTGACGTTTGCCATGCTGTACGCGTTCAGCGAGAACTTTATCTTGCCGTTGAGCCATGATGAAGTGGTGCACGGAAAAGGCTCGATGATTGGGCGTATGCCGGGTGCGTATGAAGAGAAATTTGCCGGCTTGCGAGCCTATTACGCCTTTATGCTGGCGCATCCGGGCAAGAAATTGACTTTCATGGGGCATGAGATCGCGCAATTTGACGAGTGGGATGAAAATAAGCAGATTCAATGGCAGTTGCTCGATTATCCCGCCCATGCAGCGCATCACGCCTATGTTCGCGCGATGAACAATTTTTATCTCAGCCGTCCAGAAATGTGGGAGATCGACACCGATTGGGAGGGCTTTGAGTGGCTGTGCAACGACGATGCACACGGCAATACTTTGGCATTTCTACGCCGCGATGAGGACGGAAAAGAGCTGATTTGCGTCTTTAATTTCAACGGCGAGCATAAGAGTAAATATAAGGTCGGCGTACCGCGTGAGGGTGAGTACGCCGAGCTGTTTAACAGCGACGCAGCGGCCTATGGCGGCGGCGGTGTTGTCAATGGTACCGTGACGAGCAAGGACGAGCCTTGGCAGGGACGGAATCAGTCGATGGAAATTGAGCTGCCGGCGTATGGGGCGGTGTTTTTGGCGCGAAAATGAAAGAGAAAACAACAAGATATCGTATATTTCTTGCAATAGTCCCACCGATGATAGCAGGTGTTATTGTTGTGTTACTCGCTCTCGCTTTTTTTCGCTCTATTGCTGATATATCCACATACCGATTTGATTTTGACAATCCAAGAGGTGTCAGCATGCGCATCCTTGATTTCGATACACAAGGCCAGCGGCATACGATAACGCTTAGCATTTCTAACAATACATCTAACGAGAAATCTCTTGACAGGGCATTTCGAGTTCAGGTGTTGTCTATAATGGGTTGGGAAACCGTACATCGCCGCCGCAATGGATTGTTCGGCAGAGCGACGGTGATACCGCCTCGCAGTTCGCATATCGTAGAGATTAGTTTTAGGCGGCAGTTGTGTCATCGGCGGATTAGGTTTATTAAGTATGTTGACGGCGAAGCTGTTACTACGCAATCGCTCTATCATTAAAGGAGGTCACCCTACCCATGAAAAAGCGCGTTTTTGCACTGTGTATGCTTGGTGTATTGCTTTGCGCCAATGTGGTTGTCGTGCGCGCCGACAGTTGGATTGCGCCCGAGCCATTTGATGTTTGGAGCACTGATGGCAACTATGTGTTTCGATTTGACCCGCATGGGCGAACTGCGCTGTATCGCGCTGATGGTGAGCTTATCTACACGGTAGAGGGCCTGCGCTCCCATGCGTATGAAAACGACTTTTTCTTCTCAAACGATATGCGCCGCTTTATCTTTATTCCGCAGGCTGACCATGAGATTGCGTTAGAAAAGTTCAATTATGGAGAACGTGTGTCAACGGCGTATATTGCAGACTTAGTTGACGATATGAGCGCGGTAACGCACAGTGTATCCATTGCATTTTGGCGGAATTGGGAGCCGGAGTGGGACGCGGCAACCGAAACGCTGACAGTGACGACAATTGACGGCCTGACCTATCATTTTGGATTGCAACAAACCGATGTCGGCGAGCCAACGCAACCGCCACCCCTAACGCCCGATTTGCCAACTGTTGGCGCATTTGTTGAGCCGCAAGAAGAGTCAACCAATCCACGGTGGTGGGTGCTGTTCGTTCCATATTTGATGGGTGTAGTCGCTTTAGCGGCTGTGGTGTTTTTGATTGCAGTTTTTGCTGTAAAGCGAAAGTAGGGGCGGAGCTGCCTGCCCATTATATAAACACAGGAGGACACCCCATGAAAAAAGAATGCGTAGCCATGCTCCTCGCAGGCGGACAAGGCAGCCGTCTGTACGTGCTGACCACCAACATTGCCAAGCCGGCGGTGCCGTTTGGCGGCAAGTATCGCATCATCGACTTTCCGCTGAGTAACTGCATCAACTCAGATATTGACACCGTCGGGGTGTTGACGCAGTACCAGCCGCATGAGCTCAACGCCTACATCGGGTCGGGGCAGCCGTGGGATTTGGACAGGCTTGACGGCGGGGTACATATCTTGCCGCCGTATCAGAAAAACAAGGGCGCAACATGGTACAAAGGCTCGGCAAACGCCGTGTATCAGAATATCACTTTCGTTGACCACTATGACCCCGATCTCGTGCTGGTGATTTGCGGCGACCATATTTACAAGATGGACTATTCGGTGATGATTGACTGCCACAAGCGCTCGGGCGCGGCGTGTACGATTGCGGCGATGGAAGTCGATTTGGAAGAGGCGTCGCGCTACGGTGTGATGAATGTCAACGCCGACGATACCATCTGGGAGTTTGAGGAAAAGCCCAAAAAGCCCAAGTCAAACTTGATTTCAATGGGCATTTACGTTTTCGACTGGGCAAAGTTGCGACAATATCTTATTGATGATGACGAGGATGCCAAGAGCAAGAACGATTTTGGACAAAATATTCTTCCCAATATGCTTGCCGCAGGCGAAAAGATGAAAGCCTACCGTTTCAATGGCTACTGGAAAGACGTTGGCACAATTGACAGTTTGTGGGAAGCCAACATGGATATGTTGGCAACCTCTGACCGCAATGTTTTTGACTCCAACATGAAAGTTTACGGCCGCAATCCGACCGCGCCGCCGCATTATATCGGGCCTGATGCGAAAGTCAGCCATTCACTGGTGACGGAGGGCTGTAATGTATATGGCACGGTGGAAAACTCGGTGCTGTTCCATGGCGTGACGGTTGAACCGGGTGCGGAAATAAAGTATTCGATTTTAATGCCGGGTACGGTGGTCAAGAAAAATGCCAAGGTGTCGTATGCCATTGTTGCCGAGCGGGCGGTCATTTGTGAGCATGCGCAAGTGGGGGCCGAGCCGTCTGAATGCGCAGAGGACGAAGAGTGGGGCATTGCCGTGGTGGCGTCAGGGGTGGCGATTGGGCCGCATAAAACGCTTGGGCCAAAGGAGATGGCGGATGCTGATTTGATGTAGGGAGTTTATATTATCTACACCGCCATGTTTATAATAATTTGATTGTCAAGGTGCTTATATGAAAGAATTGCCGGTCAGAAAAGGCATTCGCCTGAAAGGATATAATTATTCAAGTTCAGGGTACTATTTTGTGACAGTTTGCGTTAAAGACAAACATGAAATGCTGGGCAAAGTTGTTGTAGGGGACGCTGTCCACAGCGTCACGCCTCATACAAAACTATCTGAGTACGGCCTTGTTGTGAAACGGATTTTGGAAATGGGTGGTGACGCTCGAATTCAATTAGACCGATACATTGTTATGCCAAATCACATCCATATGATTTTGATTGTTTCGCACGATGAGAAACGGGACGTCCGAATGGCAAGCCCCACCCGTGAGAAACGGGACGCTGTGGACAGCGTCCCCTACACCAAATCGTTGGTTTCAACATTTGTGCGCTCATTCAAAACTATGACAACAAAGCAAATCGGCTTTTCATTATGGCAACGCTCATTCCACGACCGCATCATTCGAAACGAGGATGAATATCAACGGATTTGGCAATATATCGACGAAAACCCGTTACATTGGGCGGAGGATGATTATTTTGTATAAAATAAATCTATTTTTACACGCAAAGGAGAATTTCATGTTCAAAAACATTAAAAGTCAATTAAATGACCCGAAAGTACGCCAACTTTTTAGTGTACTTGGCGTAGAATATACCGAAGCTATTATCGACATGAAGCTCGCTCAATGTCGTGATGATGCAACACATTTAATGCACGGTTGGCTCGATGATGGCGTAATACAGGGCATTTGTGGTTTTGAATTGCGTGATAATCATATCTATCTTAAAGACCTTGCCGTAGATGAAGATATGCGCGAGTGCGGTATCGGCAGCTCAATGCTTGTTGCACTGCAAGAAGAATTTAACTTGCCGATTAAAGCGGAAACCGACGATGACGCAGTTGAGTTTTACCGCAAAATCGGATTTGAAATATCAGACGCACCACCAAGACATGGCACACGACGATATGCGTTGTATCGCAATGTAATGTAGGAAATAAACACACTCCAAACAAGCTAAAAAAACCGCATAAAGGAGGCTTGCATGAAAGATTTACACGGAATCATCTTCGCGTACACCAACAATACAAGGCTCAAAGAACTCACCGAACACCGCACGGTATCATCGCTGCCGTTTGGCGGGCGTTACCGCGTGATTGACTTTATGTTGAGCAACATGGTCAATGCCGGTGTGTATGATGTGGGCGTTGTTATGCGTGATAATTACCAGTCGCTGCTCGACCATTTGGGCTCGGGCAAGGCATGGGATTTGGCACGTAAGCGCGGCGGGTTACGTTTACTGCCGCCATTCGGGCGTACGGGGGCGGGTAGTCCGACGTATTTTCGCGGTAAGATGGAAGCGCTTGCGTCGGTTGCCGAATACGTCGACTACATACGACAGGAATACGTCGTTATTGCCGACGGTGATATTATTGTCAACTTGCCTCTCGAAGCTATGTTTGACCAGCACGTGCGTAGCGGTGCCGATGTGACGTGTATCTGCACGCCGCGCCAAGTCAGCGAATCCGAGCTGGCGACTTATGTGATGCTCGGCGATAATCATTTTGTCAAGGATGTCATCAATGGACGCGCTGAAACGGGCAGCTATGAGGCGTTGGGCGTGTATATGATGAGTAAGAAATTTTTGAAAAAAATTATCGCCGAATGCAGAAGCCACAGTCTATACGACTTCGAGCGTGATGTACTGCAACGCAAAGCGATTGCTTTGGGGGCGTTTCCCTTTGAAGGTTATGCGGCACGGGTGCAATCGACAGCGCAATATTTTCGCCACAGCATGGAGTTATTGACGCCCGAAGTGCGTAATAGTTTATTTCTGCGCAGCCGTCCTATCAAGACCAAAGTGCGTGATGAAACCTCGGCGTATTATGGGCCTGACAGTTGCGTGAAAAACAGCTTGCTGGCCGATGGTTGCATTATTGAGGGTCATGTCGAAAGCAGTGTGCTGTTCCGCGGCGTACACGTTAAAAAAGGTGCGGTGGTGCGTAATTCGATTTTGATGCAAGATGTTTGTGTATATACGGGCGCGGATTTGCGCTATGTGATTTGCGACAAAGAGGTTGTAATTAACCAGGGGCGGCTGCTTGTCGGGCATGAGTCGTACCCGATTGCGATTTCTAAGGGGGCGTTGGTGTAAGCGATATGGAATGGTCAGATTATATTGTGCAGGCAGCACAGCATTCAAAAAATAGTGCCGGCCATTGGTTTCGGTATTTGCGTAAAGATATTGATAAATGCGGCACATTGTTTTCGGAACGCGAAATTGAAGCGTTGTACCATAATGAAGCCTTAACACCTTTCCAGCGTGTGTCGCTGAAAGCGGCATTTGAAGATGGCTCGCCAACACGCCAGCATATTATTAACTTAAACCGTAAAGTTGATTTGGACAAAATAGCAAAATTGAGGGCGAAATATGAAAGTATTGACGCATGATAATGGTAACGGCGCAATAGATTTTGAAATTGTATTCAGACAGTTAAATGCCGAACTAATAAAAATAGATGCGACGCTTGAACTGGTCTGTGCGGGTGGATATGTGTTGCAATTACACGGATACAGAGCAACCGCTGACATTGACGCATTTTTTATAAACAATAAGATGACTGAGGATGCTATACGAAAAGTGGGCGATGAATTTAATATTAACAAAGCCGATGAATTATGGTTGAACAACTCTATATCGAACCTGAATCCAAAGCCACCGGCTGAATACCTTGAAACTGTACATCAATTTTCTAATCTTATTGTTAAAGCCGTTGATATTCGGTATTTAATCGGCATGAAATTGGTAAGTGCGCGGGAGCAAGATTTGAAAGATGTAGCCGAGATACTAAAACGGGATAAAAATAAGCTCCCACTTGAATTATTATCTAAGTTAGGTAACATGGGGTTTGAGATTGATATATCCGTATTGCTGGATGGTTTTGAAAAAGCATATGGTATCCAATGGCTCGAAGAATTTTATAAAAATAACGAAGCCGAGTTGCGCAACTATTATTGACGAGACGGACAAGGAATATGGGAGGATATGCAATGAAACTACTCTACGTAACCAGTGAAGCCACGCCGTTTGTCAAGACCGGTGGACTCGGCGATGTGGGCGGGGCGTTGCCCAAAGCGTTGGCGAAGCAAGGCATCGACGTGCGGGTTGTGATGCCGCTGTACGCCTCTATGTCGCCCGAGTGGCGCGAGAAATTGACCTTTGTTAAATTCTTTTACTTCTCTTTGGCGTGGCGCAACTCGTATTGCGGGTTGTTTATGTTGGAAAAAGATGGCGTGACGTATTATTTTATTGACAACGAACAATATTTTAAGCGTCAAGAGCTTTACGGCTCTTACGACGATGGCGAGCGGTTTGCCTATTTCTCCAAAGCCGTTGTTGAAATGCTGCCGCATTTGGGCTGGAGGCCTGACATTATTCACTGTAACGACTGGCAGACGGCGGTTGTGCCGCTATTTGTCAAGGCATATGGGCTTGACATTAAAACGCTCTTTACCATCCACAACATAGAATACCAAGGACGGTTTGATTTCTTTTTTGCCGATGATGTGCTGTCATTGCCGCCGCATTTGCGCGAGATGTTGGAGTACTATGGTGGTATATCGCTGATGAAAGGTGCGATTGTCGGGGCTGACGCTGTGACGACGGTAAGTCCCACTTATGCGGGCGAGCTGACACACGCATACTATGCCCACGGCATGGAAACGCTGTTGTGCGCCGAGGCAGATAAATTCAGTGGTATTCTCAATGGTATTGATGTTGAGGTTTTCCACCCGTCCAAGGATAATAGCTTGTTTAAGAAATATAGCAGCAAGACGTTAAACGATAAAGTTGACAATAAGACGGCACTGCAAGAATTGCTGGGGCTGGATGTGGATGCCGGTGTGCCGATGGTTGGGATGGTGTCACGGCTGGTGGCACACAAGGGGCTGGATCTGGTTGCCGCACGGCTGGACGACATCATGGCGCAGGGCGTGCAATTTGTAGTGCTGGGCAGTGGTGAATGGGCGTATGAGCAGTTGTTTACCGAGGCGCAACGCCATTATCCCGGGCGATTCTCTTCCAACATTCTCTATAATGCCGCGCTTGCCAATCAGATCTACGCCGGTGCGGATATTTTCTTGATGCCGTCAAAGAGCGAACCGTGCGGGCTGTCACAGATGATTGCCATGCAGTACGGCACGTTGCCTGTGGTGCGTGAAACAGGCGGCTTGCGCGATACCGTGAAGCCGTATAATGCTGAAACAGGCGAGGGCAATGGTTTTACTTTTGCCAATTACAATGCCGACGAGATGCTGCAGGCCGTACAACGCGCCATTGCATTGTACCGTGACGATCCCAAGGCGTGGCGTAAGTTACAAACGCGGGACATGACAACCGATTGGAGTTGGAGCAAGTCGGCGGGAGAGCATATCGTGTTGTATGAAAAGTTATTGCATGGTGACCAGTTGACGATGATTGAATAGAATGTTGCCTTTTGCGACTATTTTGAGTATAATGGAAAGGGCGGCAGATTGCCGCCTCTACTTATGTATCAAAAATTTCAGCTTGCAAGGAGAATGAAAATAACCATGTCTAAACTAAAGCAAACCATCAAACAACAACTGACGGATAAAATATATCTCCACTTTGGGCGGCGACTCGAAGAGGCCACCAAAGGGCAAATCTGGCAAGCCTGCGCACTGGTTATTCGTGATGAAATGAGTGCTAAGAAAGTGAAAGCGAAACGCACAGGCGGGCGCGAGGTGCATTATTTATCGATGGAGTTTTTGCTTGGGCGCTCAATGACGAAAAACGCTTACAATCTCGGATTGCTTGACGATTTGACGGCAACGCTCAAAGACTTGGGCTACGATGCTGCCGATATTTTTGAAGTTGAACCCGACGCTGCGTTGGGTAATGGCGGCTTGGGTCGCCTGGCGGCTTGCTATTTAGACTCGATGACGACGACGGGGCTGAATGCCACCGGCTATTCGTTGTGCTATGAGTACGGCGTTTTTGCACAAAAAATTGTGAATGGTGAACAGGTTGAAACGCCCGATGTATGGCTGGACAAAGGTGAAATGTGGTTGCTGTCGCCTGCCGATGAGGTGCAGGAAGTACAGTTTGGCGGGCATGTTGTTGAGACGCGGCTCAATGGACGCACAAAATTTACTGTCGAGGGTGCGACGACGGTGCTTGCTGTACCGCGCGATATGTTGATTGGCGGTTACAAGACCGACAATGTCAATACCTTGCGGCTATGGGCGGCGAAAAGTCCTGTGTCTATTGATATGCCGCGATTTTTTGGTGGTGAATACGTCAAGTCACAGGAGCAAGAGGCGGCGGCAGCGGCGATTACTAAGCTGCTTTACCCCGAAGATAATCACTTTGAGGGCAAGAGCTTGCGACTGCGGCAGCAATATTTCTTTGTCAGCGCGACAATGCAGAGCATTTGCAAGCGGCATAAAGCCAAGCACGGCACATTGGAAAACCTCCACAAAATGCACGTTTTCCATATCAACGACACGCATCCGGCGCTGGCCATTCCTGAGTTATTGAGAATTCTCATTGACGGCGAGGGAATGTGCTGGGATGATGCATGGGAGATTACATCACAGTGCTTTGCTTACACAAACCACACCATACTGTCAGAGGCGTTGGAGTGCTGGCCGCAGTCGTTGATTGAGCATGTAATGCCCCGTATTTGGCAGATTTTGCGCGAGATTAACAAGCGGTATTTGCATCAAATCGGTGGGAAGGTTGACGAAAATGACCGCCGCGATATGGCCATTGTGTGGGACGGTGTGGTGCGCATGGCGAACTTGTGTGTCTTTGCGGCGTACTCGGTCAACGGTGTCAGTGCGTTACACAGTGACATTTTGAAAGAGGACATTTTTCGTCGCGAATACGCCATGACGCCAAAGAAATTTACAAACGTGACCAACGGCGTAGATCATCGCCGCTGGTTGGCGCAGGTCAATCCAAAGCTGGACGGCTTTATTCAAAAGCATCTGCATAGTGATGATTATCTGCTGAAATGCAATGATCTGGAAAAGTTGGTAAAATTGCCAAATTCGGTATTGCAAGAGTTGGCTGATATCAAACGTGAGGATAAAATTGCGTTGGCGAACCACCTAAATCGTACACAGGGTGCTTTAATCGATGAAAATATGCTCTTTGACGTGCAGGTCAAGCGGTTGCACGAGTATAAGCGGCAGTTACTCAATGTGCTGCACATTTTAACGCTGTACCAGTCTTTACGCGACAATTCGGAGCAGGATTTTGTGCCGCGGGCGTTCTTTTTCGGTGCCAAGGCGGCGAGCGGGTATTATGCGGCAAAGCGTATCATCGCACTCATCAATTCGGTGGCGAAGTTAATTGACAACGACCCGGTAGTGCGCGGGCGGTTAAAAGTTGTTTTCGTTGAAAATTATCGCGTCAGTTTGGCGGAATTGATTATGCCTGCCACTGAATTGTCGGAGCAAATTTCGCTGGCCGGCAAAGAGGCCAGCGGCACGGGCAATATGAAGTTTATGTTCAACGGTGCGTTGACCATCGGCACAATGGACGGTGCCAATGTTGAGATGTGTGAAGCCGCCGGCGAAGAGAATATGTTTATCTTCGGCTTGCGGGAGCATGAAGTCGAAGCCATTTGGCGCGAGGGACGGCATGACCCCGGCGCGATTTATCGCGAGAATAAGCGGTTGGCAAGCGTTATGGATATGATTGCCACGGGGCTGGACGTGCCGTATGAGGACATCGCCGGCGGCTTGATTCACAACGACCCGTATATGCTGCTGACCGACTACGACAGCTATGTCGCGGAGCAGGCGAAAGTTAGCGAGACGTATTGTGACGCGGCGAAATGGAACGCCATGTCGCTGGCAAATATCGCAGCGGCCGGGCGGTTTGCGTCGGATAGAAGTATTAAAGAATATGCCAAGGGCATTTGGCGGGTGTAGTTGAGATTATGATGCATAAACCGGAAATAGTTGCGCCGGCGGGTGATTTTGAGAAATTACAAATGGCCATTGCGTACGGGGCGGACGCCGTATATGTCGGCGGCAAGCAATTTAGTTTGCGTGCCAATGCTAAGAATTTTGATGTCGGTGAGCTGGCAGAGGCTGTACGGTACGCGCATGAGCGCAATGTCAAAGTATACGTGAGCGCCAATATTTTTGCGCACAATGCCGATTTTGCGGTACTGGAAGGCTATTTGCGGGCGGTGAAAGATGCGGGTGTGGACGCTGTGATTGTTGCCGACACAGGTGCTTTTGATGTTGCGCGGCAGATCGAGGGACTAAGTGTGCATATCAGCACACAGGCCAACGTCACCAATTATCAAAGCGCGACATTTTACAAGAAACTTGGCGCGCGGCGGGCGGTGTTGGCGCGGGAGCTGTCGTTGGCGGAGATCGCTGAGATTAACCAAGTGTGCCAATCGCCGGTGTTTGACACCGAGGTCTTTGTGCATGGCGCGATGTGCATGTCTTATTCGGGGCGGTGCTTGTTGAGCAACTATATGACGGGACGGGACGCCAATCGGGGCGATTGCGCGCAGGCTTGTCGTTGGCAGTATCATTTGATGGAAGAGCAGCGGCCGGGTGAATATATGCCGGTCTATGAGGACGAGCGCGGCACACATATTTTTAATTCCAAGGATTTGTGTATGATTGAACATATTCCCGCGTTAGTCGGCGCGGGAATATCGGCCTTGAAGATTGAAGGGCGTGCTAAGTCGGCGTATTACGTGGCGATGGTGACGCGCGTGTATCGGGAGGCACTTGATGACTTATTTGTGTCTGAGAGCCTGTACGAGTCGAAGAAGGCATACTATCTCAGCGAGCTCAAAAAGACGGGGACACGGGATTTTTATACGGGATTTTATCTTGGACATCAAACGGTGGGGCAAACGCTGACTTGCGATTCTTATGTCGCAACGCAAGAATTTGCTGGTGTTGTTGTTGATTATGATGCCGAAAGCCAGCACGCTGTCGTTGAGCAGCGGAACAAATTTTCGATTGGCGATGAGGTGGAGTTCTTGACGAGGACGCGCAGCGTCGGGGGCAATGCTTCCTTTACGCAAACCGTCACAGAGATGCACAACGAGGATGGTTGGCCGGTTACGTCCGCGCCGCATGCCAAGCAGGTGTTGCGCGTTAAAACAGAGCGGCCGGTAAGGAAGTTTGACATTATGCGCAGAAGAGTATAGCTGTTATTTGTAGGTGTTTGTAAACTTTTTGATAACTTTGATGGGCGATGTCGGACAAAGTGTTGACATCGCATTGTTTGTTGTGCTATGATGACGATATCAAGCGATTTTAGAGAAAGGGTGATCGTATGAGACTACAAATTTCTACTGACTATGCCATTCGGATTTTGCGGCATTTATACAGGAATGATAACGAGTTACATACTGCATCGAGCATTGCCGAGTCGATCGATGTGACCTATTATTTCTTTGCTCAAATTGCCAACCAGTTGAAGAGAAAAGGCTTGCTTAAATCGACGCAAGGTAGAAAAGGCGGCTATCAGCTGGGCAGAGAAGCACATGAAATTAGCTTATACGATGTGTATGAGTGCATTGAAGGCGAGTTGCTTATCAACCGCTGTCTGATAGAAGGCAAACTTTGCAGCCACGGAGAAACACAAGAGTGTAAAATGCATAAACTCCTCTATGGTGTACAAGACACGATGATTGCAGCCATGGCCGGAGTGACGCTTGCTGACTTGGCGGCGTAAGGTTTAGTGTTGTGCTTGAAAAAATCCCCCGCCGTACGGCGGGGATTTTTTGTGATATGTGATATGTGATAGATCATTTTGAATGGGTTACAACCTTCCAATCCGCAATTCGCGCACAGTTGCTGTGTTGTTATTTGATGATACTTGTACCCAAATGCCGTGTACCTCAAAGACGGCGTTGGGTGCGGTCACATCGCTGAGTATCGTTGATAGCGGGATGGCACCGGTGTGACGGCCAGTGCCCAAATTGCTTGCCCCGGCAATATTATGACGGATGTTTACTCCGCCCATGTTGATGGTGCCGAGATTGGTTGCCAATAGGATGCTGACGACATTGGGGCCCGAGACATCCATATCAAAGATGAGGCCGGTGTTTGTCCAGTTGGCACGAGGAACGGATACCCCTTGCGCTCGAATATCCAGCGTGGCGCTGGGCCAGCCGCCGCCTGCGTTGGCAAAGATGGTGTTGTTGCCGGCGCGTGAAGTGTTCACAACGCCGCCGCCAACGGCTTGACCTGCGGGATTGTGGGCCCACGACGCTGCCGGCACGCCCAAGAAATTAAAGACATCAGACGGCACAGGGTTGCTTGACCCGGAACGGTCAACGATGCGGAACTCACGGAACGTGACATTGCCGCCGACAGCAAAGACACGCATGGCAGATAAGTTAAAGGTATTGATGCTGCCGGGAACCGGCATATTTATTGCGCCACGCATAGCGTTTGCAAACAGCTCGGCCAGCGTAATTGAGCCGCGGTAAGTGCCGGCGCGCCCGTCACCGCTGCCGGGGTCGATGTTGCCGCCGGATAGTGCTCGCCCGAAGGCAAAGGAGTTGGTGGCTTGCAAATCATTATGGAAGAAGACGATGTTGAATGCACTTGCCGCTGTGAAATCATAGTAAAGCATTAAGTCATTCCAATCGGCGCGGGGCAGAGGTGTGACGGGTGAAATGCTGTGCGTAGCTTGAGGCCAGCCGCCGCCAATGTTGGGGAACGTATAGACGCCGCCGGCATTGGTAATCGTGCCCATCGTGCCGCTGCCGCCAGCAGCGCGTGTCCAGGCAGTCGGTGCCACATTAAAGAGATCGAAGCGGGGCTCACTTATGCGGGTGCTGACGCGGAAGTCGTGGATGGTAAAGCTGGTGCCGGCCGGTGCAGTTGTCCAAAAACGCAGCTCGGTAAGCTCGACATTGGAGAGGTCGTCCACGCGCCCGACTAAGTGGTCGCGTATATTGACACTGGCGCCCATAGGTGCGCGGCCGTGTCCGAAAGTGTTGTTGGAGTGGACAAAGCTGGGTGCGCCGGCGGCATCAAGTGCCCAAATAAGGTCGATGTCGCTGCCGGTGATATTGAAGTCAAGATAGGGGTTGGCATTCAAGTCAAATCGGAGATCCTTGAATGCCGATGCGGGAAGACGGATGAGTCGCCCGCCGCCTTGCAGGATATTCACGCGGTAGCCGCCTCCGGGCAGTGCGTTGACACTGACTGTGCCGGCTGCAAAGCCATCGGCTGTCGTGTCCCAGTCGATTAAGTCAAGCAGGTCGGTATTGGCACGGTGTGGTATTTCAGGCACTTCTACTCTGGGACTGACCAATACAAGCCCGTTGGCAACTGGGCGCTGGAAGGTTGAGTTACGCCCATCGGCATACGTTTGGAGCGTGTGGCCAATGGTCATGGTTGAACTGCCGCCGCCGTCGAGATTCCAAGCGTAGCGCAATCCCATGCTGTGCAGATAGTTTTGGAACTGCGGCATTGTCATGCCGGTGGTTGCACCGCCGCTGACTACGACCCAGACCATCGTGCCGTCAGCGCGCACACCAAGGGCGGTGCGTGCACGGGCGCTGTTTTGGCTGGGCAATGGATGGGTCGTTACTGCGCCGGCTTGCCCGGGCAGGGGTCGCCGCACACCGCCGCTGATGAGCTGATAATGTGTTGCAAAGGCTTGGTCAACTTGTGTCCAATCAACGGTTGTGCCTTGCCGATTGGTCAGTGAATGGTTAATGGTGATGGTGTCGCCGACCCTGAGTGTATTTAAGAATGCCATATCGGCGGCATTGCTGGCCGTAAGGCGGGCTTGTCCGCGACCGATGGGGGCGTTGGCCACCACCGCGTGCGCTGCTTGTGTTACGCGCAGTGTTATTTCTTCACCAAACGCCATGCGCCCGGATAAGACCTCTAAACGCACATCGCGACCGTGCCGCCGGCTTGCTTCGGCTGTTACGGTGGGGGCAAAGCGGTCGGTCAGCAGCGTCAAATCCCGCCATCCCGGATTGCCGACCGAGCGCGGACTGTTGAGCGCGGGCAACACTTGAGCTGCGCCGCCGTTGACGCGCATATTCATCACATGAGTTGGATTGTGTCCGTGGACAAAGTCGCCGTCGGCTGTCCAACCGAGCAGATAGTGCTCTTGGCCATGGTACTCGTTTGAGCCACCGGGGTTCCAGTGGCGGAGCAGCTCACCGTGTTGGATAAAGGCGCCTTGCCCCGGCACTTGCCCGCCGGTGGCCTGTGTCACCATACCGAAGAAACCGCCGTTCATTGCGGCGATGACATCATAGCCCTGCGCGGTATGATTTTGCGCCAGTTGTCCAACCGTTCTGAAGTCTTGAACATAGTGATAGCGCGGTACGCCGGCCAACACTTGTGCGTCGGCGTTAGGCGCGACTTGCAGCACGGCGACAGTTTCGGCTGTTGAGAACCCTGTGCCGCTGACGCCATTGACGTGTCGCGTGTATGTAACGCCATGGATGTTGTTTACGTTGGCCGGTGTAAAGGGCGTACCCGCAGATGATGCTTGCGCCGGCACTGAGAAAATGGGGACGAGCGAGAGCACCATGGCCAGTGCCAAGAACAGGGTCAAACCTCTTTTTGTCTTGTGATGTTTCATGTTTTGTGCCTCCTGTTTTTGTTTGTGGAATTTTCGATGCCTTTATGATATCAAAAAACCTCCTCTCAACAAAGACATCTCGACATAGTTATACACAGTATAACACAATTAGATGTCGAAGTTTAGCGAAAAATGATGAAAAAATAAAAATAGTAAAAAAAGCTAAAAAGGCTTGCAGTCTGAACTGCAAGCCTTTGGTACGTGGTGGAGATATGCGGGATCGAACCGCAGACCTCGTGAATGCCATTCACGCGCTCTCCCAGCTGAGCTATACCCCCATGTAATTAATGTGAAACACAATGTCGAATTGTGGCGCATATGATGATACGAAGAGAGGTGAAAATATATGCATTGTAGCCAAGGACAAGAACTTGTTGCCCTGGCGTCGGCAACCGCGATTGCCATCGCGCAAGGCAAAGACTCTGACGAGCTTAGCTTGCTTGGCAATTTGTTCAATTTGATCGGTGACGCGCTGGCTGTGATGGGTGATCGACAGAATATGCTGCAAAGCGGCGCGCAAATCGAACAAGGAGAAGTATAGCATAAGTTTGGGAGCTTGTCAACAGTTAATTTAAGGGCGTGGATTGTTTGTTGCCCCGCAAGATAATTTAGACTTACACCGTAATGCTGAGCAAGTAATATGGCAACATTAAAGGGAAGTTCACGCTCGCCGAACCTATCAACGAGCAAAAAAACGAGACATCAGAATGCCCGTCTGCAAGCATTACACTGAAAAAGAATAGGCGCAGAAAACGCCGCGCAAACTACGCCCATGGATAATAAATATAAAGCCGCCGTTATTGGCGCGGCGGCGGGGATTGTCAACGGGACATTCGGTGCGGGCGGGGGGATGCTGCTTGTGCCGTTGCTTATCGGTTGGCTAAAACTTGATGAGAAAAAGGCGTTGGCGACCAGTGTTGCCATTATTTTGCCGTTGAGCGCGCTGTCGGCACTTGTGCATTTGCGCACTGGCGCACCGGGCGATATATCGGTTTGGCCGTTTTTAATCGGCGGGTTGTTTGGCGGCGTGATTGCAGGGCTGACGTTTGGCAAAATAAAAAGCGCGTGGTTGAGGCGCGCTTTTGCCTTGTTTGTGTTGTATGGCGGGGTGAGGGCGCTGTTGGTATGATATGGGATGGCTTTGCCGCGCTGGCAACGGGCGTGTTGAGCGGCTGGGGTATTGGCGGCGGCAGTTTGCTGATGGTGTACATGACTGCCATTGCCGGCAACGCGCGTTTGACGGCGGCGACAGTGAATTTGCTCTATTTCATCCCTACGGCGGGCAGTTCGTTGGTATTTCACGCCCGTGAAAAGCAGGTGGTTTGGACTGTTTTTGTGCCTGCCGTAATTGCGGGATTGATTACTGCAGCCATTGCCGCGACGTGGTCGAATCACGCTGACGGGTTGTGGTTGCAGAAGCTGTTTGGAGCGTTACTGTGTTATATTGGGGTGACGGAGCTGTTGCGGAAGGAGAAGTGAAGAAGCTTAGTTTTGCGGGCAGGCATGGAAGCCTGCCTCTACAAAGGCCTATTCAAGAAATCCAAGTAATCCTGCAAAATCAAGCTGGCGGCGACGGCGTCGACGACAGCCTTGCGCTTGTCGCCGCGTTTGTTGTGTGTGTTGAGGATGTTGTGGGCGCTGACGGTGGTCAAGCGTTCATCGCGCAACACAATATTGAGACCGCGGGTGCGTAACTTCTCGACGAATTCCTGTGTGATTTCGGCACGAAATCCGTAGCTGCCATCCATGTTGCGCGGTAAGCCGACGACAACGGTTTCAACTTGATTGCGCTCTGCCATATCGACAATGGCGGCAATTAAGTTTTTGCCTTGCAGTGTCAGTGTTTGTGCTTGGCCGGCGAGCGTGCCTGTCGGGTCGGATAAGCACACACCTGTGCGCTTGTCGCCGTAGTCTATTGCTAAGATGCGGGGCATGGGATTTCCTCCTAAATTAAGTTGTCTTTTAATTTGATGGGCAGATACAAATTCATCTGATGATAGCCGAGCCCTTTTTTGATTTCTTCATCCACATAAATCATGTGACCCATTTTTCGGCGGCTTCCGTCTTCGATAAAGTTTGTTGTCGCCAGCCATCTGTCCATTTGAAGCCAAACCCGATGTGACAGTTCGAAATGCTGGTATTCTAACAACCATTACGTCGGGCACTTTCTTATCAAGCTTTTTGGTAACTTCCAGCAGCCGATGTATGTTAGAGGGGTTGCCGTTGTAATCGACATTGACAAGTCGGCGTTCGAGGTCTTTTGCCTTGTCGTAAAGCAGCTTAATATCGGTATTCTTGCTGAAGTCAATTTGTTCGATATAAAGCCTCCATTTTTTATTGAGATATGCTTATCATAAACGCTTCCCCAACGGCAGAGTCAAGGGGTATTTATAAAAGCAACAACTCTTTCGGCAGGGTGCTTAAATTATCATATCCGTTGTCAGTGACAACAAGAAGATCTTCAATGCGGATGCCGAATTTGCCGGGGAGGTAGATGCCGGGTTCGGCTGTCAGCGTTGAGCCGGCGGGCAGGGTGTCTTCTACGCCTGCGCCGGCACTGATACTCTCATGAATTTCCAATCCTATGCCGTGGCCGAAGCCATGACCGAAATATTCGCCGTAGCCGGCATTCTCGATGACTTTGCGAGCGGCTTGGTCGATGTCGCCGCCTTTTACGTTGGCGCAGACGGTATTGATGCCTGCGAACTGCGCGGACAGAACGGTGTTATAGACGCCGCGCATTTCGTCTGTCACACTGCCGACAGCAACCGTTCGCGTAAAGTCGCTGTGATAGCCGTTAACGACAGCACCCATGTCGATGGTGACGAAGTCGCCGTGCTCAATGACACGATCGCCCGGTTCGCCGTGCGGTTGGCTGCCGTTTTCGCCTGCCACTACGATGATGTCGAAAGCGCTCTTTTCCGCGCCGTTACGAAGCATATGACAGGTGAGTTCGGTGGCGACTTGCCGCTCGGTGGGGCGCTGTGTGAGCAAAGGCAGCGTTGCTGTAAATGCATTCTCGGCAATGCGCAGGGCTTGCGTGATATATTTGATTTCGTCGGCGTCTTTGATTTGCCGTGCTTTATCGGTAATTGTTTGCGCCGCTTTCATTTCGCAGGGCAGTAACGCTGACCAGCGCGTATGTTCATCAACGGTCATTCTGTCAGATTCAAAGCCCAGTGTTTTGGCGTTGGACAGCAGCTCGGGCAGCCATTCTTTGTATGACTTCTCGCGTGAGATCTCGATGACTTTAATATCGGCGGAGCAGTGCGCTTTGGCCGCTTCGCTATATCGGAAGTCAGTTAGGAAATAGGCGGTATCGGCCAGGATGAGCACAACACCGGCTGAGGCTTGGAATCTCGTGATATAGCGGCGATTGATAGGGGAGGTGAGCATGAGCGCGTCGAGGTTTTGGGCGCTCATGCCGGTGCGTATGGTTTGTAAGCGGTCGTTCATGATAGGTTCTCCTCATATAAGGTTTTCATTGTGATGGCATCTTCGGCTTGTGTGCCGGCGCTTTCACAGATGACCGTCGGCGTGTAGCCGCGTTGGGCGAAAAGCTTGGCGAGCGGAGTGAAGTCGGGGCCGAATTCGCCGTTGCCGAAAGTGAGGTGCTTGTATTCGCCGCCGGTTGTGTATTGGATTTGAGAGAAGTGGCAGTGCAGCAGTCTTGCCTTGTCAAGGCCAATGGCGGATTCGATTTCGCTCAGAATGGCGGCGAATTGCGTTTCCGTAGTCAAGTTGCCCAGCGTGCGGGCATATAGATGCCCGAAATCTACACAGGGCGCGAGTTGCGGCAAGCGCACGCATAAATCAAGTACTTCGGTCAGCGTGCCGAGTTGATTGATTTTGCCCATGGTTTCAGGACAGAGCGTGATGTGTGATAGATTTAGTTCATCAAGCATGGCAAGTGCGGTGGTCAATGTTTCGGCGGCGTTGTCAAGAGCTTGCTCACGGGTCATGCCTTTGGTTGCGCCGGTATGTACGATGACTTTGCTCGCGCCCATCCAATCGGCGGCGCCAGCGCTTTGCTTGATGTATTGCAGGTTTTTTTCCTTGGCGTCAAGGTTGGAGAGTGAAATATAATAAGGTGAGTGCACTGACAGCGCGATATCGTATGCCGCGGCGTGTTCGCCCAGCAGTTTGGCAGTTTTTTCGCCCATGCTGACGCCGCGCCCGAACTGTACTTCGAGGGCGTTTAGTCCACGAGCATGCAACCAAGCGGGTGCGTCAACAGTGGCGTGTTTTTTCTCGGAAAGAAAGCTGTCGCTGCCGCCGGCGGGGCCGAACTTTGCTGTCATGGGGTGTCCTCCGTATTGTAGTGGGATGTAGAAGATGCTTATTTTCCGGCATAATTATCAGCTGATAATTCGTATCGTATATTTTCTTTTAATACGCCATTATAAGCTTTGGGCTTGGGTTGTTTTGCCGATTTATACATATTGCATTTTATCATAACCTTTTCGCTTTGCTTATTTTCTATGTGACATTGTGCAAAGATTTTTATGATAGTATTGTTCTCAAAAGCTAGCGATATTACTTTTCGTAAAGCTTCGGTCATATAACCCTTGCGCCAATGCTCTTTTAATAAGTAATACTCCAACTCCATCGCTGAGCCGCCAGTGCCATTTATATTTATGTTTTCCACAAACGAATATCCGATTATGCCTACGAAGTCGAGAGTTGCTTGGGTTTTAATAACAAAATAGTAATGTGTTCTGTTTAAAGATTGGGCGTTTTCTAAATGGAATTTTATATACTTGTCAACATCGGAAATATTATCCATTTGCAAATGAGCTTCGTATGTTGATACAAACTCTTCTGAAAATAATTTGTAAAGATTATGATTGTCATCTTTGGCATATTCACGAAGGATAAGTCTCTCTGTTTTCATGTTTTCCTCACAAAATATAAGCTGTTTGCAGCTATAAGCGGCATTCTTTATCTTATTTTTTTCGCAGAAACGGTTTTTCCACCCAAGCCCTTGCCCGATGAAACGGATTGCTCAAATCAATTGGTGCAACGCGGATGGCGTAGAAGCCGCTGCGTTTGGCGCCGTGTACGTCAGTAAAAATTTGATCGCCGACCATGGCGATATGCTTGGGCGGTAATTGCAGCATTTCGGCGGCGCGGCGGTAATTGGCGGGGTGTGGCTTGCCGGCGTTGGCAATATACTGCAAACCCAGCGGTGCGCAGAATGCCGATACGCGCGGTTCTCCGGCATTAGACAGTACCATGAGTTTTATGCCGCTGTCACGCATGGCAGCGAGCCATGTGGCGACAGCTGTTGTGGCTCGGGTTTGTTTGTACGGCGCCAGTACGTTGTCAAGGTCGAGTGTCAAGCCTTGGATATCATGCTTACACAGGAAGTCAACGGTGATGTCGGTGATGGCGTTGACACAGCGGTCGGGGTTGAATTTAGACATATTGCACCTCATTTCTTTCATATATATGGACTGTTTGGGGGGGGAATCATGCAATCAATTTATCTTGCTGTTTCGCCTGCGGATACGGTTGCGGCGGCGGCATTAGGATTGCCACTGGCGCATATGGCGTATGCGGTGGGGACGGGATTGACATTGCGGCGTGGGGCGATCGGTACGGCTATGCGCGGCGGGTTGATGGTTATCCACGACCGGCATTACGACCGCACAGGCGGTGATGTGGAAACGCTGCGCGCGGAAATCGTACGCGAGTGCGGCATGCACCAATTTTCAGGTGTGATTTGTGATTTTGAGCAGCCGGTACGCCGCTCGTTGGAGCAGTTGGTATTAGAATTGTCCGACACGTTGCCGCGCAAGGGGTTATCGTTGACGGTTACAGAGCGCTATGCTCATATCGGGCAAGCGACATTGCTGGTTAACTCCGCCGTAACAACGGGAACGCTGCGCAAGCAATGGGAATCAAAAGCCGAGCGATACAACCGACAGCTTGCCATTGAAATTGACCCGTTGCGGCGTGATTTTATTTTATCACAGTCAGGTGAGCAAGGCAAAGCCTTGGATGTGTCTGTGCTGCAAGTGTTGCTGGCCGAGCGCAACCCGTCAGTGTTTTTCTCGGCGGAACTGTGCGCCTATTACTTTACCTACAAAGATGAGATGAAGCAAACACATTTTGTATTGTTTGATGATGCGGCAAGTTTGGGGCGCAAGATTTCATTGGGGTTGCGGATGAAAGCCGCGCCGATTTTGTTGTTATACCCTGATGTGAAGTTTATTTTGCCTGAGATATTGGCAAATGTGGAGAGATAAAGATAGTTTATCATATGTGTCGTGTGTTGGCAACACTATACTTGCCATGAATTGACATATTATGCTATACTGTCTGTATGAGAAATGCTCCCACAGACTGGCTGCGGCTGGATAATGCCGCCAAAATTTATCCCGCGACGCACACCGAAGAATGGAGTGCGGTGTTTCGCGTGTCTGTTACGCTGACGCATGAGATCGACCCACTTATCCTTGATCAATCTATTGCGGCATCGTTGCGGCGATTCCCGTCGCTGTATGTGCAAATGCGGCGCGGGCTGTTTTGGTACTTTTTGGACAAGCCGCCACAAAGCCTGCAAGTTCGAGCCATGCGGGAGAGTGAGCCGCCGTGCCGTCCGCTGCGTGACGCCGAGGGTGTTGTTTTTCGCGTATTGTATTATGGCAAACGCATCTCAGTGGAATTTTTCCATGTGCTGACTGATGGGCTTGGTGCGTTGACGTACCTGAAAGCCTTGACGGCTGATTATTTGACACGCATGGGATTGTTGGACAAGCCGCAGGAGGGCATTTTATCCCTCAACGAAGACCCCATGCCGCGGGAGTGGGAAGACAGTTTTTTGCGCTATGCCGACCCACATGCTAAGGGAAGCTGGGCAGAAACACCGGCATGGCAAGCGCCGGGGCAGCCGTTGTGTGACGGGGCGTTGACGCAATGTTTGATGTCTGTTGCCGAACTCAAAATGGCGGCAAAGGCAAACGGTGTGACGATTACCGAATATTTGGGCGGATTGATTTTATATGCCTTGCATAGCCACTGTACGGACAATCGCCCGGTAAAGTTGTCCGTTCCCGTCAATCTGCGCAAGTTCTTTCCGTCGAAAACATTGCGCAATTTTTCGTCTTATGTTAACGTAATGTTGAATGAAAATGCTGAAAACATGGCGGATGTTTGTGCAGAAGTCCGCCGCCAGTTGCGCGAGCAAGCAACCAAAGAGACGCTGCGGCATCGCATGAGCTTGAATGTCAACAGCGAGCGAAATGTGTTGATACGGCTTGCGCCGTTGACGGTTAAAAACATGGCACTTAGGGCGGCATTTGTGCTGTACGGTGAGCGGTTGTTTACCAGCACGTTGTCGAACTTGGGCGGTGTGGTGCTGCCCGACGATATGGCGGCACATGTGGAGTATTTCGATATGGTGATAGGCATGCCTCACCAGAACGCGCATACATTCGGCGCGGTGAGTTTTAGAGATACGTTTGTGTTGTCTGTTACGCGGCGTATAGCCGAGTCGTGGCTGGAGCGTGATATTGTCGGATTGTTGCGGCATGATGGTGTAGGGGTTCAGTTGATTAGCAATGGATCGTGAGGTGTTAGTGATGAGGTGTTGTAAGCGTTGTGATGTAAATATTCTATCGGAGCAAAAGGCCTGCCCGTTGTGCCATGACCCGATTGATGGGTGTAGTGCGCTGCGGCGCGCTGACGAGGGCAACGCACCTTACTATCCTAAATATACTAAGCCTAAACGTCGGTTGATGTCGTTGTTGCGTCGGAGTTTTGCTTTTGCGTCGTTGGCGGTGGGGCTGATTTGTACAATGCTTGATTTGCTGACGGGACTGCATGGATGGTCGATGATTGTGGCAGCAGGCTTGGCGGCAGCTTGGCTGACAGCGGATTTTGATGCGTTTCGGCGCAGCTGGCTGATGGCTGTGGTGCGGACGAGTTTGGTCGGGATGTTTATGGCGTTTATTGTCGATATGCTCGACTTTTATCCCGGTTGGTCGCTGAGTTGGGTTATGCCGTGGACATTGATCGGGCTGGCGACATTGTTGGTGGTATTTATTTGTATCAATCCTACACGGCTGTACGACAGTGCGATGTACTTACTCCTAATGACGGCAATTGCCTTGGGATTGATGGCTTGTGGCTTGGTTGGGGTGTTTGCGCCTGTTTGGCCGGCGTACATTGCGGCGGTGTATTTGGTGCTGGTGATGGCATGGTTTGCGTTGTTCGGAAAGCGGTCGATGCGGGGGGAGATTGTCAAGCGGCTGCATATATGAGGCCGTTTGACAACACATGCTGTCCGGTGTTATAATAATTCCATACATTGAGGGGACGGCACCCATCACAGCAAACAGAGAATGTATTTTATACAAAGACGTAACCTGTCTTTGTCGTATTGCGCGGCAGGCACAGGGTTTTATAGAAATTGGATAGCTTTTGTGCCCTGCCGTTATTAATATAACGGAGGTTTTATTGTTATGGATAAAGTTACAAAATTTGATAACATCGTCAATGTAATTGATGTTGACGATCAACCCAAAAATCACACTTATTTGCGTCGCGCCAGAGGGCTTGTTAAGGATGGGCGCGCCGAGTGGGTGGGCGAGAAGACGATACGGATGCTCGCGCCAACATTGCAAAGCAACCCGCAGACGTTTGCTGAATACCTGGCCGAGAAAAAGAAACCACAGACTTATATCGACAAGCAAGTGGGTTTGTTTGATACGTTTAACGCTATGAATGTGTCAATCGCCGAATTTCTCAACCACATCGAGCGTAATGGCATTAAAGGTGACGGTGTTGGCCGGGGTAGCGGTGCGCTCAAAGCAGGGCGTCGAATGCCATTGCCGTGCTGAAATCATTCCGCAAGACACGGCGCAGGGAATGCTGCAAGTGTCACAGAAACGACGCTTATCCTTGTATGGACGATTGCCCACAGTCGTACGTGTCTAACCATTTTCTGTTCGGTTTGGCTTCGTACCGTTATGTTCAAGCGTTTTCGTCCGAAAAGCATGATACCGAAATATTTTTCAAAGCATTCACAGACGGTGCGCCGGAGGAGCTGCGGAAAATCTTGTTTTATTTACACGGTGAAGCCGGCAATCACGGTTATCGTATAAAGCCATGGACGACTTGTCACGGCGGAAGTTTGCGGTATTTTAATTATGACGATAATTGGGGTAGCAAGACTTGGCTGCCTGTGGGGCGCGGCACGTATTGGGGTGATGCTTACTACACAATGCAAAGCGGCAAATGGGCGATAAAAGCTATGCCGCTTTTCAAGCGTATATTTGAGAAACATCCCGACAAGGCGACCGAATTGCGGCAACGATTTTCCGAGGCGTTTTGCGGCAATGAAATCTGCTTTAACAACCCGAGTCTTGATGATGTGACGTTTATTTTGGAGTGCTATAAATTAGAGCATAATATTGAGTCTTTGTAACGTGAGAAACTTCTTGACAAACAACAAATGTTCTGATATAGTGAGGGGAGATTCTCGTAAAGGAGACCTCCCCTCATGCCTGATTTCAAAGTAGTCAGTGAGTTTTCCCCCGCCGGCGACCAGCCAAAGGCCATTGAGGCATTGGCAAACGGTGTTACCAACGGCTTGCAGGAGCAAGCGCTCCTCGGTGTGACCGGCTCGGGCAAGACATATACCATGGCGAAGGTCATTGAGGCCGTGCGGCGTCCAACGCTGATACTGGCGCACAATAAGACCTTGGCGGCGCAGTTGTGTGCGGAGTTTAGGGAGTTTTTCCCCGAAAACTCCGTTGAATATTATGTCAGCTATTATGACCACTATAAGCCTGAGGCGTATATTCCGCAGATTGATTTTTATAAAGAGAAGGATGTCAAATCTAACGATGAGTTGGAGCGCCTGCGGCACTCGGCGACAAGTGCGTTGTTTGAACGGCGCGATGTGGTGATTGTGGCGTCGGTGTCCTGCATTTACGGTTTGGGCGACCCGACCGATTACAGCAACATGATGTTGTCGCTGCGGACGGGCGCGACAGTCAAACGCGATGATTTGCTGCGAAAGCTCATTGATATGCGGTATGAGCGCAACGACGTGGCGTTTGAGCGCAACATGTTCCGCGTGCGGGGTGATACGATTGAGATCTTTCCTGCTTATGCCTATGACAAGGCGATTCGCGTTGAGTTATTCGGCGATGAAGTTGAGCGGCTTTGTGAAATCCATCTTGTTACCGGTGGCGTGTTGAATACGGTTGAACACATTTCGGTTTATCCTGCCAGCCACTACATTGCCTCGGCGGACGCGGTACAAATTGCTGTCAAAGAAATTGAAGATGAAATGTGGGAACGTGTTAAATTTTTTGAGGCAAACGATAAGCACATTGAAGCCCAGCGCATTCGCGAACGCACGATGAACGACATTGAGATGATGCTGCAGCTTGGCTATTGCAGCGGCATTGAAAACTATTCGCGCATTATGTCGGGGCGTGAGACGGGCAGTACGCCGTACACGCTGTTTGATTACTTCCCCAAAGATTTTTTGATGTTTATCGACGAGAGCCATGCGTCTATCCCGCAAGTGCGCGGTATGTACGCCGGCGATCGTGCGCGCAAGACGACATTGGTCGATTATGGATTTCGTTTGCCGTCGGCGCTTGATAACAGGCCGTTGAATTTCGAAGAATTTCAACAGCGTGTCAACCAAGTTGTCTATGTTTCAGCAACACCGGGTGAATATGAGCGCAGTCGCTCGGGGCAAATTGTTGAGCAGATTATTCGCCCGACAGGCTTGCTTGACCCGGTCGTTGATGTGCGCCCCATTCAAGGGCAGGTGGATGATTTGGTCGGCGAAATCAACGAGCGTGCCGAGCGAAGAGAGCGTGTACTGGTGACGACATTGACAAAAAAAATGGCGGAAGATTTATGTGATTATTTCCGCACGTTGCAAATTCGCGTACGGTATATGCACCACGAAGTCGACGCTGTTGAGCGCATGGAGCTGATTCGCGACTTGCGGTTGGGTGAGTATGACGTGTTGATTGGCATTAACCTGCTGCGTGAGGGCTTGGACTTGCCCGAGGTGTCGATGGTGGCGGTGCTGGACGCCGATAAAGAGGGCTTTTTGCGCAACGAAACGTCGTTGATTCAGACCATCGGTCGTGCGGCGCGTAACGAGAACGGCAAAGTTGTGCTCTACGCCGACAAGATAACCAAATCCATGCGGGTTGCCATGGACGAAACGGCACGGCGCCGCGGCATTCAAGAGGCGCACAATACCGAGCATGGCATTACGCCGAAGACGGTCGTTAAGAGTGTACGCAAGTTGCTGGAAATTTCAAAACCCGCCGGCACAGAACAAGTGCGCACCGATAACGACATGACACGCGAAGAAAAGTTGACAATGATTGCGCAACTGGAAAAAGACATGAAAGCGGCGGCGAAGATGATGGAATTCGAGTATGCGGCGGTGTTGCGAGATAGGATTGTGGAATTGAGCGGCGGGAAATAGGATATGATGCTATTTACAGAGCAAATCAACCATTGGGATGATTGGTGGAATACATTTCAATCTATTTCAGCATTTACACCGCTGATAACGCACATTATGCAAAAAGAAAATTTGCCCATTGCAAAAATCGAAAACGTGACGCCCGGCACGAATGCGGTGTTCAAGGTTGGCGACTATATTGCCAAGATTTTTGCGCCACCGGAGCTGTACGAAGATATAAGTGACGGGTATGGCACAGAGTTCAACGTCGAATTATTCGGCATGAAATGGGCGAATGCACATGGTGTGCCGTCGCCAAAGCTGATTGCCGACGGGGTGGTAGTGGATAAATATCACTTCCGCTACATGATTATGGAATATGTCCGCGGCAAGGAGCTTAGTAAAATTGAGGGTGACTTGAGTTATGAGAATAAAGTGACAATTGGGCGAAACATGCGCAAAATTACCAACCAACTGAACTTGCCGTGTGAAAACTTTACACCCATTGACGTAATAGAGTATGCTATCAACAACGATGAGTGGGAAGATGAGGGTTTCCCAGAATCGTTTCGGGCGGAGTTGTTGACGTACCTTAAAGGTTTTCATATGGGGCAGAAAGTATATTGTCACGGGGATTTGCATGGTGATAATATCTTGGTTGACGAGAATATGAACGTGTCGATTGTTGACTTTGCCGATGCAATGTATGCGCCGGTGGAGTATGAGCAGGTCTATATTGTAAGCGGGTTGTTCGAGTTTCAGCGGCCGTATATGGAAGGCTATTTCGGCGGGGACTATGCTGTTGAGGAGATTTTAGATTTGTGTATGACTTGGTTGCCGATTCACGCTTGGGCGCATAGTATCTTAGCGCACAACATCGGGCCGGCGACGGAGGTTACGTCGTTTGCTGTGATGCGAGAGCGGTTAAGTGATTTGATAACGCGAGGAAAGGCAGGAGAAAACCACCCATGAATATACTAGCCATCGGTTGCCATCCCGACGACTTAGAAGTTGGTTGCGGTGGCACAATCGCCCGTTACGCGCGAGAAGGGCATAAAGTTTTTATGTGCCATGTGGCGAACGGCAATATGGGGCATAAAGTCATTATGCCGGAAGAGTTGGCGGCAATGCGCAAAAAAGAGGCGCAAGAGTCGGCAAAAATGCTGGGCGCGGAGGCGATTGCATTGGACGTGGGCGATTTATTGGTCAATAACTTTAATGAAGATGACGTGCGCAAGCTTGTTCAGGTCATACGTTATGCAAAACCCGACCTAATTATCACCCATGACCCCGACGATTATATGCGCGACCATATTCAGACAAGTGAGATGGCGTTTAATGCCAGCTTTGCCGCGACCATCGCCCACTACCACACACAGCATGGTTGTTTAGATGCCGTTCCGCCTATCATATACATGGACACGCTGGCGGGTATGGGATTTATACCAACAGAATATGTGGATATTACCGATGCCATTGAGTTGAAATTGCAGGCGTTGCAATGCCACGACACGCAAATTCGCTGGTTGCGTGACCATGATGGCATTGATTTTCTGGATTT
Source organism: Oscillospiraceae bacterium (assembly GCA_009780275.1). Classification (NCBI taxonomy): domain Bacteria; kingdom Bacillati; phylum Bacillota; class Clostridia; order Eubacteriales; family Oscillospiraceae; species Oscillospiraceae bacterium. Next base: position 49,103 of record WRAI01000010.1, read on the forward strand.
CGTGCGTACCTGCTCAAAATATCGCGGCTTGCAAAGCGGTGTGGCGTATGCTGAAGGATTCCGCCCTTGTACGCGCTGGCCGCGGATGGCGGCGAAACGGTTGTTGCCGGGGTAGGGGGAAAGCGAAATGAGTTTGACGTTCGAGTTGTTGCAGCAAAAGGATATTGCGGCAATCAAGGGGATTGTTGAGTGGTTTGAGGAGTTTGATGTAGTGCAGATTGAGAAGTTTTTGTCGGAGAAGCAGAATATTGCGTTGGCGGCGAAGTTGGGTGGGGAAATTATTGGCTTGATGTACGGCTATTTGTTGACTCGCATGGACGGGAAAGCACCGCAGTTTTTTATCTATTCGGTGGATATTCATACGGCGCATCAAGGCAAAGGGTATGGTACGCAGTTTATGAAATTTGTCGTTGATTGGGCGCGGGGTAATGGGTTTAGTGAGAGTTTTGTGCTGACGAACAAGGATAGTGCGCGGGCTTGCCGTGTGTATGAAAAGGCGGGAATGGCGCATAGTGAGAGCGATTGCGAGAGAATGTATGAGATTGAATATTGACGGTGTATCATAATTGTGATACACTAGGGGTAAGATAGTCTTTGGAGGGTGATACTATGTACAAAACTCATGTTAGGCCGGTGCGGGATATTCGAAACAATTATGCTGAGTTAAACGAACTTGCGAACAATGACGGCCATGTGATTATTACGCACAATGGGCGCGGAACGGCTGCGTTGATTGGGATTGAGGAATTTGCTAAGTATGAGGCGTATTTATATGAGCGGTATGTCAATCGTAAACTTGACGAGGCTGAAATGAGCGCGAAAGATCCAAATACGAAATGGCTGGACGAAGAAGAGTTTTGGAAGCCGTTTGAGGATTTGTTTGCATGATGTATGCAATAGAATTTTTGCCGGAATCACAGAGTGATTTAATGGATATACGCCGGTGCTTATTGCAGTACTATCCAAGTACGTCGGGTAATTTTTTCGTGCTTTTACGAAAGAAATTAGACCTCTTAAAGAACAGCCCATATGCGGCACAAATATACATAAAACGTCCGTCATATCGACGGCTTGTTGTTGGCGATTACGCAGTGTTTTACAAGGTGAATGAGGATAAGGCATTGATACAAATTTATCGTATGATACACGGTAGTCGGGATATTGAGCGACAGCTAAAAAATTAATTTTAGAACGAGGAACATCATGCACACACACATCATTGTCAAAGGCGCGCGGGAGCATAACCTGAAAAATGTCGACGTATCCATACCGCGTGACAAATTGGTCGTCATTACCGGACTGAGCGGCTCGGGAAAATCGTCGCTGGCGTTTGATACCATTTACGCCGAAGGACAGCGACGGTACGTTGAGTCATTGTCGGCGTATGCGCGGCAATTTTTGGGGCAGATGGACAAGCCCGATGTTGACTTGATTGACGGGCTGTCACCCGCGATTTCGATTGACCAAAAAACGACATCACGCAACCCGCGCTCGACGGTGGGTACAGTCACTGAGATTCATGACTACCTGCGTCTGCTTTGGGCGCGAGTGGGTACGCCGCATTGCCCGAAGTGCAGTAAGGCGATTGCACAGCAGACCATCGACCAGATTGTCGATAGTCTCATGCAACTGCCGGCCGGCACGCGCTTGATGATTTTGTCGCCCGTTGTGCGAGCGAGGAAGGGCGAATACCAAAAGATTTTTGACGATGCACGCAATAGCGGCTATGCCCGTGTACGCGTTGACGGCAAGACGTATTTGCTGGACGAAGAGATTAAATTGACCAAGACCAAGAAACACACCATTGACATTGTGGTCGATCGCATCGCCATTGATGCCGAGGGACGCCGGCGGCTGGCTGACAGTGTGGAAACGGCGAGCAATTTATCGGGTGGGCTTGTGCTTTCCGTAACAGTTGACAATGAGAAGAATGAAGTTGAAACGCTGTACAGCCAAAAATATGCCTGTGTGGATTGTAACATCAGCTTGGAAGAACTTACACCGCGTATGTTCAGCTTTAACAATCCGTATGGTGCGTGCCCGACTTGTACGGGCTTGGGCTCACAGTTGAAAATCGATCCATCGTTGCTGTTGGACTACAGTCTCAGCTATAACGAGGGTGCGGTGTTGGCATCGGGTTGGCAGAGTGCCGATAACTCGATCTCATCAATGTATTTTACGGCGCTGGCCAAGCATTTTGACTTTTCGCTTGACACGCCGATGGGTGAGTTGCCTGAAAATGTCATGGACGCAATTCTGTATGGTACAAAAGAAAAATTGGAGATGTTCTACCAGCGCAACAACGGTGTATCAAAGTACAAACAAGCTTTTGAGGGGCTGGTCAAAAACTTAGAGCGCCGCTACCGTGACACACAAAGTGAGGCCATGCGGCAGGACATTGAAAATTATATGGCGGCCGTACCTTGTCCCGATTGCAGTGGGCAGCGCTTGAAACCGGAATCGCTGGCTGTGACTGTCGACGGCATGAGTATTGCCGAATTTAGTGAGCTGTCGGTCGAGGCAGCGCTTGAACGCGCCAAGGGCATTAAATTGGGCAAGAGCGAGATGATGATTGCCGAGCGGATTTTGAAAGAAATCAATGAGCGATTGGGCTTTTTGACAAGCGTTGGGCTTACCTACCTCACATTATCCCGTGCGAGTGGCACGCTCTCCGGTGGAGAGAGTCAACGTATTCGGCTGGCGACACAAATCGGTTCGTCACTGATGGGTGTGCTGTATATTCTCGACGAGCCGTCTATCGGGCTGCATCAACGAGATAACGACAAACTGCTTGATACATTGCGCCGCTTGCGTGATTTGGGCAATACTGTGATGGTTGTGGAACATGACGACGATACTGTGCGTGCCGCGGATCATATCATTGATATCGGGCCGGGTGCCGGCATTCATGGCGGGCAGATTGTGGCAAGCGGCGGCCTGGATGATATTATGAAATGCAAGAAGTCGATGACGGGGCAATATCTGTCTGGCAAGCGCACTATTCCCGTGCCGGCCAAGCGGCGCAAGGGCAATGGTAAGAAACTGACTGTCCATGGTGCACGACAGAATAACCTTAAAAACGTGACGGTGGACATTCCGTTGGGTGTGCTGACGTGTGTGACCGGGGTCAGCGGGTCGGGCAAATCGTCGCTGGTCAATGAGGTGTTATTCAAGCGTTTGGCGTCTGAACTCAACCGTGCACGCAAGCACGCCGGAAAGCACGACAAGATTACCGGCATGGAGTACCTCAACAAGGTTATTGACATCGATCAATCGCCCATCGGGCGCACACCGCGCTCAAACCCGGCAACATATACGCAGCTGTTTAACGAAATTCGCGACTTGTTTGCCACCACGACTGAGGCCAAGATGCGCGGCTACGGGCCGGGTCGGTTTAGCTTTAACGTCAAGGGTGGGCGTTGTGAGGCTTGTAAAGGCGATGGTTTGCTAAAAGTGGAAATGCACTTTTTACCTGATATTTATGTGCCGTGTGAGGTGTGTAAGGGCAAGCGTTACAATCGCGAGACGCTGGAAGTGCGGTACAAGGGCAAGAATATTTACGAAGTGTTGGAAATGACGATTGAGGAAGCGGCGGCCTTCTTCGAAAATTTGCCGCGGATTGCGCGGCGGCTAAATGTGTTGTGCGAAGTGGGCTTGGGCTACGTTAAGCTGGGGCAGCCTGCCACGACACTTTCGGGCGGCGAAGCGCAACGCGTGAAATTGGCGACTGAGCTTGCCAAACGCAGTACCGGCGCCACCATCTATATTTTGGATGAGCCGACAACGGGACTGCATACCGCTGATGTGCATAAGTTGGTCGAGTTGTTACAACGCTTAGTTGAAGGCGGCAATACCGTGCTGGTTATTGAGCACAACTTGGACGTCATTAAAAGTGCCGACCATGTGATTGATTTAGGGCCCGAGGGCGGCGACAAGGGCGGTGAGATTGTGGCATGCGGTACGCCGGAGGCGATTGCTAAGTGCAAAAAAAGCTATACGGGACAGTATTTGAAGGGTGTGTTGTAAGTGAGAGCATGGGGCGGGGGATATCCCGCCCTTGTTTTTTTCGAGCGTGACTGATATAATATGGCATAATGACTAATTTTGGAGGCTTACCCCCATGCGAAAGCTACTTGTCTTTGCGGTGTCATTGTTTTTCATTGCCGGTTGCGCGGCCCATGACGCAGGTATATTGCTGCAAACGTCGCCGCCAACACCGGTGTACGGTTATGAAGAGACACCTATGTTGGGTGCGGTCATGCCAGACGAAGTGAAATGGGTTGTTTTGAACGGCATAACGTATGGTGCGTATGTTGATGACACATGGGTGCAGGGTGGCGACGAGTCGGTAGATTGGACGCAAAGCGGCAGCGCGGCGAACTTCTCTCAGCCGCGCTCGGTATCAATGTATGCTGTGGTTGAGTCGCCGGAAGTTGTGACGCGTGATATGGTCAACGCTGTGCGTGATTTGCTTGATGAGCGCGGGTTGACCGTTGCTTCGGCTAATATTGACCAAGTGGCAATGGTTGATCTACTTGGGAATGGTCGCGTACAGACGATTATAGCCGCCAACACGCCGCAGGATGAAGATGGCGCAGTGGTTACCGATGATGAAATCCGTAGCGGGGATGCCGGCGTATACTCGTTTTTAATGATTGTTGATGGAGAAAATGTGACATTATTGTACGAGCGTTATCGGCAAGTTGATTCCCGTGAAGCCGAGGTGTTGGAGCAAGCGTATCTTATCGTGTTGGACGGTGTTTATGATGTCAACCGTGACGGTGTTTTTGAGATTTTCTTTACTGTTGCGAGTGCCGGCGCTATGGGGCATGTAGATAATATGCACTTTATGCATGCTTATCAAGGCAGTGCATGGCGGCAGGTATTGCAAGCAGCAGGAATTCAGGCGGAATAATATAGGAAAGAGGGGGACATATAATATGTTTATCAATTCACAAAAGGCCGAAGAACAGGCAGTATTAAATCTCGCATATGCTGTCTGTGCGGCAGTGCGAACAGCCCCGAAAGCCTGTGGGATTGACCATATGGATACAGCCATTGTCACCGGTGAGGAAAAAAAGAAAATCACCGACAAAATGCGCCGACTGAGTGAGACCATTCCCGCACCCTTTTTCAGCCGTGATGCCGATAACACCGACGCAAGCGGTGCCGTGGTATTGGTAGGCATAAAGTATCAACCGCGTGGGTTGAATGAACGTTGCGGGCTTTGTCGATTTGCAAACTGCGCCTCTTGCAATGACGCGGGTGCCGTTTGCGTATTTATCGGTATTGATTTGGGCATTGCACTTGGCTCGGCAGCGGCATTGGCGGCCGATAGCCGCATTGACTAATCGCATTATGTTTACCATCGGTAAAGCTGCGGCGTCGTTGGGATTGATGGGTGAGCATGAACTGGTGATGGGCATTCCGCTGTCGGTGTCGGGGAAATCGCCATTTTTTGATAGGAAATGAGGAACTTCCAACCTCAGGTTGGAAGCCAATCAACCAATACGTCATTGCATTTTTGTTTTTGTAGGGATATAATTATTTCATCACAAAAATAAAAGGAGAATGCCATATGTCTGCCGTTGCAATCAATGTAAAAATCGCCGAGCTTCGCAGAGCAAAGAGAATCACGCAAGAAGATTTAGCCAACCATCTCGGTGTAACTAACCAAACTGTCTCCAAGTGGGAGTTGGGCGCATGTTGCCCCGATATTCAGTTGTTGCCGAACATTGCCGATTATTTTGCCGTTTCAATTGATGCGCTTTTCGGAAGAAGCGGCGGGCATGAAAGTCAAACGCCGCACATTGGATCTGTGCCGTGGGACGACGACGATACTATCCGTGGCGTTGTGTATCTTGGCAAGAAAATGGTGAAAGAGACTGATAATTTATCGAAATTTACCTTCACCTTTGAAGGTGAGGCGAAAAATGTTGTGTGTGAATGCAATTTGAACTGCGACAATATTCATGGTAGTGCGAATGTGGGAAATAATGTTGACTGCGATAAAATCTACGGAGGCGTCAACGTAGGGAATAATTTGGATTGCGGCAATATTAGCGGCGGTGTTATTGCGGGCAATAACGTCGATTGTGCAGGAATTAGCGGTGATGCCAGCGCGGGACATAGTATTCATTGCGGTGATATTGGCGGCAACGCCAGTGCCGGGTTTGAAGTAAAGTGTAATAGTTGTAATTGCAAGTAGAATTTGTTATGTTTTTAGTGTTTATTATGCATCCAGAACCCGCAGGGCAACGGCATTTGCAGAAAATTTGCCCAGTTTACGCCAATCGCGTGCCTTGAGCGTAATCGTCTGTGTTGCGCCATCGCGGATATACCACTGTGATTCGATATCATGGGGCAACGGGTCGCGGTTTTTGGCAGGCTGCCAGGACATGAATTTGCGTGCCTCCATGTGTTTGACAGCATCGATGACATCGGCGACAACAGCACTGGCAGTTGGCATGGCGCCCGCACCGCGGCCGTAGAACATGACATGCCCGATAGCGTCGCCGGTGACGGTGATGCCGTTGTATACGTCATTAACATTGGCAAGGGGCGAGGCATTGGGTACAAAATGCGGCGCCACCCACGCATAGATTTTGCCGCTGTCAGTGCAGTGGGCGCGGGCAAGTAATTTCACGGCATAGCCGTTTTCTGACGCATATTGCATATCTTGCGGGGTAATGGCTTCAATGCCTTGTACATTAAGTTGTTCGGGATAGACATGCGCACCGAACGCCAGCGATGCCAAAATGCAAATCTTGCGGCAAGCATCATGGCCTTGTACGTCATCGGCAGGGTCGGCCTCGGCATATCCTTTATCCTGCGCTTCTTGGAGTGCTGTTTCAAAGGTCAAGCCGCGGTCTTTCATGTTGGTGAGCATATAGTTTGTCGTGCCGTTGAGGATGCCGCAAATATCGGAAATGCGGTTGGCGGCGAGGCATTGGTCAATTGGCCGGATGATGGGGATGCCGCCGCCGACGCTTGCTTCGAAGAGATAGTTGACGCCATTTTCTTTGCCCAATGCGAGCAGTTCATCGCCATATTCGGCGACAAGTTCTTTGTTAGACGTGACAACATGCTTGCCAGCTTGCAAGGCCCTGCGCGTAAAGTCCAGTGAAACGGTTGCGCCGCCGATGGCTTCGACGACGACTTTGACGGCGGGGTCGTTGGCGATGGTGTCAAAATCCTTGATGGCGTAAGGTGCGTAGGGGGTGTTTGACAAGTCGCGAATGTCGAGGATATATTTGAGCGAGACATGCTCCTTGGCGCGCGCCGAGATGGGCGCAGCGTTCTGGGTCAATAAATCGGCAACGCCGGCACCGACGATGCCGCAACCTAAAATGGCAACTGAAACCATAATGCAATGCTCCTAACCTTGTAAAATCTTCATCATTGTACCAAAGTTGCAGTAGGTTGTCAAGATTGACGCTCTTTTCTCAATTTATGTCATTCTGAAAATTCTGCGGGGTGCAAGTATTGGTAATGACGCGCATTTCGGCGTCCAGCTCGTCCAATATAACGGGCAATACGCGGCGCAGGAGTTGCGGCGTCCAGCCATATTCGTGGATGAGGACGTTGGCCGGACGGCTCCAGTTGTGATTGCGCAGCGGGCCGATGATATTTTGTGCTACAGCTTCGACCTGGTTGGCGTCATACCGCCAGTCGTTGGAGTCGATGTTCCAATCCCAAAAGCGGAAGCCGTTGTCGTTTAACGCATTGCGCAAGCCGGAGCGATAGCCGGTTGCGGCCGGTGAAAACCACGGATGCGACCCAAAGGGTACGCGAATTAGGCGGCTGCGTGCAAAGACGAGGCCGCGCAGCATATCATTTGTGCGGTCGATTTCTTCCATAAAGCCGCCGGGGCCTCGGTTGTAAAATTGTGCTACGGTATGCGACCAACTGTGATGGTGTACGCCATGTCCTGTGGCAATGGCACGGCGCATGACACCGGCGTTGGCACGGTAATTTTGTCCCAGAAAAAAGAATGTCGCCGGTACGCCAAATTCGTCGAGCACATCTAAAATAGCGTGTGTGTGTCCGCCCGGGCCGTCGTCGATAGTCAGAAAGACGATACGCTGCGATGGTGTGAGTGCCGCCGTTTCGTCATCCGGCGCTTCGGCTTGCGGCGGCGGGGTGACACCATATGTCGTGCCGGCAGACATTACGAACAGGCAGAGGGCGAGCAAGGTGGCAATTTTGCGTTTCATGGGGTTTCTCCTTTGGCGTATTTAGCATTGCGCTCTAATAACTCGGGACGGCGCACATTGGGCATTTTCATGGGTTGAAACTCAGGATAGGGCGATTCTTTGGGATTGGTGTTGTACGGACAGTTGATTTGACATAAGTCGCAGCCGTACAGACTGGATGAGAGTTCTAAAAGTTGCAATTGCTCTTGAGTGGAATGTCGGCTTTGGCTGATGAATGACAGGCACTTTTCGTGATCTAACTTCGTGCCTTTGACTGGGTCAAACTGCAATGCCCCAGTCGGACAACCGCAAGATTCAATATCGCAATCATGGCAAAACCCTGCCGATCGGGGTTGTATGTTGAGCGGCATATTAGTCACAATAGCACTCAGGAAAATATAGCTGCCATACGACGGCAGAATCGCCAAGCCGTTGCGCCCCGTGAGGCATAAGCCGGACAGCCGCGCCGCTTTGACAATGGGCAAAGGGTAGCCATTGGCGAGGACGGTGAAGTTATAGTTTTCATAAGTGCTTGCAAGCGCTTCGCGTGCCGCGCTCATGCGGAAACGCAGTGCGGGGATATAGTCCTGTCCCCACGCGTAACGGGCGATATGCGCATGTCCGATGTCGCGGTAGTAGGGGAATGCCGCGATAAATGCTGTTTTTGCATTGGTCAGCTTGGTGTTAAGTTGTTGTTGTGTTTCGGCGGACAGATTGAGCATGGCAATGGGGATTGCCGCGGCGGCAACTGCGCCGGAATGCTGCATGATTAGTTCTGCATTCTGCACTATATTTACCATCCCTGTGCCATCAACGTTCGGTAAAACAGCACTGCTGTGCCGAGAGACTGTTCCGAAATATATTCGTCTGCGGCGTGAATGGTGGCGCGTTGCGCCGCCGTCACGGCAAATGGCCCGAACCGATACACGTGATTGCTTAGCGGTTCGTAATAATTGGCGTCGGTTGAACCGACCATCAAGTACGGTGCGACAGTAATGGGGCCAAATGTGTCGCGCACGGCATTGGCGAGTTTGTCGAATGTTGTGTCATGGTATTCGGATACAATGCCCGGCTCCTTCATTTTATCCATAGTCATTTCTACGTCTAAATCAGCCGTCAGCCGTTGTGCGAATGCCAAGTATTCGTGGCTTGACATGCCTGTTAATAGTCGCACGTTGACAGTTGCTTCGGCGACTTTGGGCAGCACATTGTGCGCTTGCCCCGATGATGCCATGGTTGCGACCGCCGTGGTGCGCAGCAACGCGTTATATTGCGGGTGGACGGTCAATGCTTTCATCAATTGGCGTGACATAACAGCACGGTTTGCCAATGCGAACCGTTGCCTTTTAGTGAGCATGCCGGCAATGGTGAGAAAATAATCCTCGGTCAACGGTGTTAAGTGCGGCGTTGGCTGACAACTTTCGAGTCGGCTCAATGCTTCGGAAAGTCGACCTAAAGCCGATTGCTGCGGCGGCATAGATGCGTGTCCACCTTTGTCACGGCAACGCAAATTCAAATTCATAATGCCCTTTTCAGCTACGCCGATTTCTGCAATATGTTGCCCTCGATGCGCTGAGATGAAGCCGCCTTCATCCAGGACCATGGCAAAGCGCAAGTTTTTTTGCGTGAAATATTTTATGATTTCGCCCGCGCCGTGCTGTCCACCGATTTCCTCATCATGTCCGAAAGCGAAATAGATATCACTCTCAGGTACAAAGCCTTCGGCAATCAGCGACTCCGCCGCTTCGAGTAAGCAGACCAAGATGTTTTTAACGTCCAGCGCGCCGCGTCCGTAGATGTTGCCGCCCGAGCGATTACCGCCGAATGGATCTTCCTGCCAATCTTCGCCCGCCGGCACGACATCGAGGTGGGCACAGAACAAAAGCGGGTCAGCATTGGGGATGCTGCCGCGCCAGCGCAATACCAAACTGTGTGTGTTGACTGTTTCGATGGTCATGGTGTTGAAAATGTGAGGGTAGCGGTACGGCAATACGCGGTGAAGAGCCGTAAAGGCGATGTAATCGCCATCAGGTTCGGAAATACTGACCGTCGGGCAGCGTATAAGCAGCGACAAGCTATCGCCGGCGCGTTGTGAGATACTCGAATGTACGGTTTGCGGAGACAGTTTCCCGCCGAGCTTTGGCAAGGTCTTGACGCGGTTGCGCATAAACAAGAATGTCAGCGTGATCCCGATGATGAGCAAAATGGGTATTAGAATGAAAAATAGCATAACAACGCCCCCAAGCACAATTAAAAATAGTATACCATAATACTCGGCAATATGCAACGGGGGAACATAGGTGTTAAATTTGCTTTGATAGGTGAGGATAATTGAGATTACAGCCGCTTGGCGACTGGTAATTGAGCTTATTGCTGAACAAAAAGAGCCGTTCGCATGACCGGTTCTTTTTTCACGCCTAAACCAACCGCAGCATACCATGAACCATGGAGGCGATGGTATGACGTTTTTTCTGGGCAGCAACACGCCCGACGGGTTTTACTCGTTTTATGACCAACTTATTGATTTGCAAGCAGCGCAGGCGGTATATATATTGAAGGGTGGGCCGGGGTGCGGCAAGTCTACGCTAATTCGCGCCGTGGCGGAGATGGTTGGAGAACAACCACAATATATAGCATGTGGTGCTGATCCGGCATCAATGGATGCTGTTTGTTTCCCACAGCGGCACGTTGCTGTTGTCGACGGTACTGCGCCGCATGAGCGGAGTGCAAATACACACAAAAATTATTATCAAGGCGTAACTGTACCAATTATTACTCAAAGGAATGTACATTTTGGTCTCAGCCATTTCTTTGTTGACTTTTTAATAAAATCCTTGTTGATAATTTCGTCTGCCGCGTCCTTTTCGGCATTCTGCAACACCTTACGAATTATCTCAATATTTTTGCGACGAAAGCAAGCACCTCTCGAAAATGTGCGTTATTCTCATGCAAAAATATCGTAGTTACCCGATAAACTCATCATTCAGCCATTGTCCGCTGTGAGCAGCACCGTTGGCGTAGGTCAGTGTGCCTTGGCCGTACGCATACCGCGAGCCATTTGGCCGGCGTATGTGCCGAAATAAACACCATTGGGGTTGTATTGTCAAGGGCTGTTTTTCGGGCATGGAAATACCCCATAGGGTAAAGGCGTGTAAAGCATTGCCCTATGGGGCTTTGTGTAGATAATTTCAATTTTACGGCGTGGGGTGGCCGTTAGCCGTTAGCGATGGAAATGCTTATTCGCTACCCTACTTTTTCGCTGCCCCGCGCACTACGTACCCCTAATCACATCCAACGTCCGCACCATGGCCATGACCATCATCTGCGTTTGGAACTGCATTTGCGGAGAGAACAGATACACACCCGGCTGCGAGCT
>WRAI01000011.1 GCA_009780275.1 Oscillospiraceae bacterium
CAAGTCGTTTGACTGAAATGGATAGATATGAGGATGGCGTTCTGTTATATGCTTTTCTGATAGATTACTCTAATGTGAGTATGGAGTCTTATCTATATGTGTGGGTCAATCCTAATACAGGGGAGCCAACAGCGTTTGAAGAGTCTAGTTTATACGCAAAAGTTCCTAACATTTTATTCCCTATCCCTATGCGCAATGGTGAGATAATTCCATATGATTGGTTTTGGATTCCGCAGTATGGGATAGTTATGACACAATATGGATTTTTTGATATGAGCGTTATGGAAATATATAAGGAGCAGCTTAGAGATGCGGGCTTTTCCCAAGGAAGCCCAGAGGAAGATGCAGCTGTGTCCTTAGAATCGGTATGGCTCTATAACGTGCTAGATGAATCGCCATATGGATATTATGACTCATTTGACCAATTGTTTGTGCATATACACAGTTACGCAGATGGCGAAGGCTTCAGCATAACTATGTTCCGTTAGCTCATGCCAATATGAAAAAAGTTATTTTGGTAATATTGGCTGTCGTTTTGGTTGCGGCTTTACTGGCTGTTGGCATCTTGCTTGCCTCTCGCGGCGAGAATGATGTAATTGACCACACACCAACGCCCATAACGACACCTACTGAAACGCCAGAGCCAACACATACAGAACCAAGCTATGAATACGCCGAAGCGCTGGAACTACTGCAAGAGGAGTTTGGAGAAGATGCGACATTCACCCGTCGTCCCGATTTGGACGAGTGGGTGACAGACATCCCACGTTATGCCTTTTTGGTAACATACCCTATGCGCGGAATTCCACGCTATTTATACGCTTGGGTGCATGTTGTTTATGGTTGGGTATTTGTAGAGGAAGAAGCTATCACCGAGTTTTATTTGAAATGAAATTTCGTCGTTGTGTTTGAATTTATAATGACTGGTGGTAAACCAAGATGGTTTGGCGTTGCTCTCATTTAATAAATTGACTATTTTATTAAGCTCGTTTTTAATTATGGGGTCAATAATAAGATGGTTTATTATTGTATCGATTTTGGGGCGTTCTTTCTTTTGTATTCCAACGCCTATTGCGGCACTTAATTGCTTCGCGTTTTTACCCATTGGCCCTTTTGCCATATCTATTGCCTCCTACACTAAATATAAAATCATTACTACGGCAGTTTGTTTAATAAGTATCTAAGCATTTTCAATAATATCGCTTTTTATGCCGTCAAATATTTTTTTCATACAAGTGAATGTTTCTGCGTCAGGGCCATAAATCCCTAAAAAGCACCCACAGAGATTATTAAATTCTTTTCCAAGGATGATCTTTTCATATCCCGGGCTACAGTTTTTGCAATCGGTGATTACGCAGGGGCGCACATTTGCCCAAAGGATTTCCTTAGTGCGCTCATCTTCTAATGCTGCCGCGCTCTCATTTTCCCAAGCAGACGGCAAAATATTTATAAAGGTATCAAAACTTGCTGCTCCGTCGTTATAAATTGCAATGTTAATTGTAAACAAGGCCTTTTCATTAAATGTGGGATTCCAAAAGAAGTTATCGGAATCACTGAATTGCGCACCATTCGTTTGCAAATACTCGACAAAATCCAGCGCGTTTTTGCGCGCTTCTCCCATGAGAACTTCATTGATTATATCTTCAATTTTCATATACATTACACTTTTTCCTGCATAAAATATAAACTTCAACCCATGCTGCTCATAGCTGTGTTGCCAACACCTCTACGATGCGCTCACATGCTTTGCCGTCGCCATAAGGATTGACGGCCTTGGCCATAGCGCTGTGGGCGTTTTCGTCGTTTAACAGTTTTGATGCCTCAGCAATAATGATATCCTTTTCTACACCGACGACTTTGACAGTTCCCGCTTCGACAGCCTCGGGGCGCTCAGTTTCCGTGCGCAAAACGAGCACCGGTTTGCCTAGCGACGGCGCTTCCTCTTGAATACCGCCAGAGTCGGTCAAAATTAAGTGACACTGTGCCATAAGGTTATGCATATCATCGACGTCCAGCGGCTCAATGAGGTGGATTCGGTCGTGTTTGCCCAGAATTTCATGTGCCAAATTTAACACGGCGGGATTTTTGTGTACGGGGTAAATCACGCGCACATCTCGGTATGTATTTACAATATTCAGCACAGCTTCAAAAATATTGCGCATGGGTTGGCCTAAATTTTCGCGGCGGTGGGCTGTCATTAAAATCACACGCCCCGATTGTAAATCCAATTTTTGCAGGGCAGGGGATTTGAACGCATAATCGCCTCGCACAATGGACAACAATGCGTCGATGACCGTATTGCCGGTCAGGTAGACATTCTCTGTAATGCTCTCAGCGGCAAGGTTAGCTACATTGGTGGATGTCGGCGCAAAGTGGTAGGTTGCCAATTTGCCTGTCATGGTGCGATTGACTTCCTCGGGAAAAGGGGAATATCTGTCAAATGTTCGCAAGCCGGCCTCAATGTGCCCCACAGGAATTTGTTGATAAAATGCCGCCAGTGCTGCGACAAAACTGGTCGTTGTGTCGCCATGCACGAGAACAATGTCAGGCTGGCATTCTTGCAAAATGGGTTCAAGTCCTGTCAGCACAGCGGCAGTGATGCTTGTCAATGTTTGACCGGGTTTCATGACGTTGAGGTCGTAGTTGGCCTTGACGTCAAAAATGTTCATGACTTGGTCGAGCATTTCACGGTGCTGTGCCGTAATGCAAACAATGCTTTGCAAGCCGGGTGTTTGCTCGATTTTTTTGACCAGCGGCAGCATTTTGACGGCCTCGGGTCGTGTGCCGAATACACTTAGCACTTTTTTCATGACTTTTCCTCGATTTCCTTGGCCGCTATTGCTACAAACTCGGCGACGGGCATCGCGCCTTTGTCGCCGTCACGTGCACGCACGCTGACGGTGTTTTCCTCTTGTTCTTTGTCGCCTACAATGAGCATATAGGGGATTTTTTCGAGCTGTGCTTCGCGGATTTTGTAGCCGATTTTTTCGTTGCGTTCGTCAATCTCAACGCGCAATCCGCTGGCGCGCAAATCGTTGGCGACTCGGCGACAGTGGTCTTGGTGACGGTCTGTCAGGGGTAACAGTTTGACCTGTACTGGTGCAGTCCACAACGGCAATGCGCCTGCGTATTTCTCTAATAGCATCGCCAATGTGCGTTCGTAACAACCCAGCGATGAACGGTGGATAACGTAGGGATGTTTCTTTTGTCCATCGGCGTCCACATAATCCATGCCAAATCGCTCGGCTAACTGGAAGTCGAGCTGAATGGTCAACAAGGTATCCTCTTTACCGTGTACATTTTTGAACTGCACGTCCAGCTTGGGACCATAAAACGCCGCTTCGCCGTCAGCTTCGACATAATCAAGTTGCATTTTGTCTAAGGTAGCTTTCAAAATAGCTTGTGCATTTTCCCAATCCTCGGCGGTGCCCAAGTATTTTTCTTTGTTGTTCGGGTCCCATTTTGAGAAGCGATAGGTTAAATCATCGCGAATGCCCAGCGCGTCCATGATGTGTTCGAGCAGTTCCATACAGCCAACAAATTCGCTTTCCACTTGCTCGGGCGTGCATATAATATGCCCGTCTGCCAACGTGAACTGCCGTACGCGAATTAGACCGTGCATTTCGCCGGAGCCTTCATTACGGAACAGCGTGGCCGTTTCGTTCAGACGAATGGGCAAATCGCGGTAGGAACGCATTTTATTAAGATAAACTTGGAATTGGAACGGACAGGTCATGGGACGCAGGGCAAACACATCATTGTTTTCTTCGGCGTCGGCATCGCCGATAACAAACATACCATCGCGGTAATGTTGCCAGTGTGACGAAATTTTATAGGTGTCTCGCTTTGCCATCATAGGGGTTTTAGTTAGTAAATAGCCGCGTTTTTCCTCCTCGTCTTCGACAAAACGCTGTAAAAGTTGCAAAACCTTTGCACCCTTTGGTAGTAGAATAGGCAAGCCTTGTCCGATATAGTCAACCGTTGTAAAGTAGCCTAGTTCACGCCCGATTTTGTTATGGTCACGCTTTTTCGCCTCTTCCAGCGCGTGCAAATGTGCCGCCAACTCATCTTTGGTCGCAAATGCCGTGCCGTAAATGCGCTGTAACATCTTATTATCGCTATTACCACGCCAATATGCGCCGGTAACATTGAGAAGTTTGAATGCTTTAATCCGCCCGGCGTGGTCAATGTGCGGCCCGGCGCAGAGGTCAACAAAATCGCCGGTCTTGTAGAAAGAAATTTCGGCGTCGTCGGGTAGTTCGTGAATCAACTCCACTTTATATGGTTGATCAGCCATGGCTTCGAGTGCCTCAGCTCGGGGCAGTGTGTATGCTGTAAAAGCATGGCGTTCTTTGATGATTTTTTTCATCTCAGCCTCAATCGCTTTTAAATCTTCTTGCTTGATGTGTGTATCGAGGTCGAAATCGTAGTAGAAACCATTGTCGATGGCAGGGCCGATGGCTAATTTTGCGTTTGGGTACAAACGCGTTACCGCGGCTGCCATGACATGGGAAACACTATGGCGCAGGGTTTGCAAGTCAAATGTGGGTGCTTGGCTCATTGTTTTATCCTCCGCGTTTAATCTGCTGAATAGTATAGCAGATTGCGCGGATAATTGCAAATAAAAAGCAAGGCGGGGGACAAACCCCGCCTTGCTGTGACGTTGCGGTTGTTTTTACTGCGAACGGCAAGAGCAGAGACTCTGCGTTGGTTAGGTATAGTCTGACGGATTTTCACAACGCCATTCGCAGAATTCCAAGGTAAAGCCGTTTAGGTCTTCGACGTTAAAAGCGTCTGTCCCCCAGTTGTTGTGGCGGATTTTGGTGATTTTGCTCCAACCGCGCTTGATGATTGAGGTGTGCAATTCTGCCAGACCGCTGACAAAGATAAATGCGCCGCAACGAATTGGCACATCGTTGCTTTGGCTTTGGCGGAGGTGGAAGCCTTTGAAGTTTTGGTACGGCGAGTTGAGGTCGTCGTGGGCTTGCGGGCAGATGGTGGCGTGGCAGTACTTTTCGATGCCGTCCTCGTCGGTACCGTAACCCCAGTTGAGATATTTTTTGTACCAATGGCAGGTGTCGAGTAGCGATGGGACGTACAAGATTGGCTCTACGCTGTCGATGTAGCCGCCCATGTTTTGTAGTGCGGCGATGTCTTTGGCCAGCGGGCTGTTGCTGATTGAGCGCCATGCTTTATAGTCCTTGCCGCTTAGTCGGTAGACGGTGGCATCGTCGCAGCAGGCGAGGATTTTGACGAGTTCGTCGTAGGATACGCTGCCGTTGCAGGCGACTAAGAAATCCTTGCCGGTGTCAATGTCGGCAAGCTCGGCGAGCATGCTTTCGGTGAATTTTACGTTATCTTTGGCGCATTGCAAGAGTTGTTTTTGTGCGTTGAGTGACAGGCAGGGGATTGTTTTTGAGCCGATGTCACATAGGTTGATGGTTGACATAATGTTTTTTCTCCTTTTTGATTGTAGTGTGGGTGATGGTGTGCTTAACAGGCGTTTCAAGGCTTGGCGGGCTTCGTAGAGCCGGCTTTTGACGGTGGCGGTGCTGATGTCTAGTGCCACTGACAATTCCTGCATGGTGTAACCGCCGAAGTATTTGAGGAGTACGACTTGGCGCTGGGCTTGGGATAGTTGCTCGATGGCGGCATAGAGTGTGGCGTGGCTTGTCGGTTGGGGTTGGTTTGGGTGTGTGGTTTGTTGCTTTGCAGCCTGTCGGAAGTGCTGTTTGATTTCGTTATTGCAGATGACGAATAGCCACGGGGCGGCGGATTCCGGCTTTTGGAGTGAGCCGTAGCGCAGGAAGGCTTTGAAAAAGGTGTTTTGCGCGATGTCGGCGGCATCGTGGTCATTGCCGACTTGTTTTAAGGTGTGGTAGAAGACTTTGGCGTAGTTGGTGTTGACCAGGTCTTGAAATTCCTGCATTGTTTTCCCTCCTCTCGTAATATAGACGCGAAGACAGGTTAAAAGTTGGGTGCCGTCATTGACATTTATCGCCGGAAGTGATAGATTGAGTATAGCACAAGTAAAAGGAGAACACCATGCTCGACACACTACGCGGCATTGAAGAGAAATACAACGTCATTGAAACACAGCTCGCCGACCCTGAGGTGTATGCCGACCCACAGGCGATGGGCAAGTTGCTCAAAGAGCAGAAGGCACTCATGCCGTTGATGGAGGCTTATAAAGAGTATGCGGCGGCGTTGCAGACTGTCGAGGAATCGATGGAAATCCTTAACGCGGGCGGCGATGTGGAGCTGCGGGAGTTGGCGCAGGAGGAGTTGGACGCGGCGAGAGCGGTCATTCCCGATCTTGAAGAGCGCATGAAAATTCTGTTATTGCCCGTTGACCCAAATGATGAAAAGAATGTCGTAATGGAAGTTCGTGCCGGTGTTGGTGGCGAGGAGTCGGCGTTGTTTGCGTCGGCGTTGTATCGTATGTATACCATGTTTGCCGAGAGCAATCGATGGAAAGTGGAAAATTTGAGCGTAAACGACACTGAATTGGGTGGAATTAAAGAAATTTCGTTTCTGATTTCGGGAAACGGCGCCTATTCACGTTTGAAATACGAGAGCGGCGTACATCGCGTGCAACGTGTGCCGGACACCGAAACGCAGGGGCGTATTCACACATCGGCTGCAACTGTTGCCGTATTGCCAGAAGCCGAAGATGTCGATATTGAAATCAACCCTGCCGACTTGCAAATTGAAACCATGCGCGCCAGCGGCGCGGGCGGACAACACGTCAATAAGACCGATTCGGCCATTCGGATGTTGCATATTCCGAGCGGGTTGGTCGTTGAGTGTCAAGACGAGCGCAGCCAGCACAAGAACAAAGACCGCGCCTTGAAAATTCTAAAAACGCGCTTACTCGACATGGAACGTCAAAAGCAAACCGATGAAATTGCGGCGGCACGCAAAGGGCAAGTTGGCTCGGGCGACCGCAGTGAGCGCATTCGGACGTATAATTTCCCGCAAAGCCGTGTGACCGACCACCGGATTAACTTGACGCTGTATAAAATTGACGCCATTATGAACGGCGAGTTAAACGAAGTGGTTGACGCGCTGACAACGGCGGACCAGGCGGAGAAGTTGAAGGGGGAGGAGTAGATGAAATCAATTGAAACACCACGATTGATTTTGAGGAAATTTCGACATGATGACTTTGATGCTGTGCATAGTTATGCGGGCAATGATGAGAATTTTAACTACATGCCATACCCAACGAACACTGAGCAAGTAACCCGTGAGAAAATCGCTGAATTTATTGCCAAAGCGGAAGTAAACCCTATAAAAAATTATAATTGGGCTGTTACATTAAGAGATGGCGGACAGCTTATTGGCGGGTGCGGGCTTGATATTAACGACAATTATGGTAGCGTGGGTTGGTTGCTGCACCGCAATTACTGGCGGCAAGGTTACGGTACGGAAATAGGGCGGGCATTGCTGAAATTTGGCTTTGAGTCATTGAATTTGCATCGAATTATAGCCGAATGCTATGCCGAAAATATTGGCTCATGGGGCATTATGGAGAAAATCGGAATGCGCCGTGAGGGGCATTTCTTAGACGCTTTTCCCGCGCACAAAAAGTCGGATAGTGAGTACGATGACGCGTTTTTGTATGCGATGTTAAGGCGGGAGTGGGAGACTCAAACTGAAATTGCTCGCTATGCTCTGTTGCCTATTACATTTGACGGCTTTGTCGACTTGCCCGAACTGCGTGACGGCGAATTGTATTTTGTTTGCATAAAGAAAACGCCGTATCAGCCCGAACGGAATTGGATGCCGAATTACAGCTTCATCATTTGCAAGGGCGGCGAGAAAATCGGTGACGCGCGCTTGACCATCGGCTTTACCGAGGGGCTGTACTACGGCGGGCAAATTGGCTATAATATCGATGAACCACACCGAGGCAACGGCTATGCTGCACGGGCTTGCCGCTTGTTGGCGCCTATTGCTAAGGCGCATGATATGACTAAATTGTTGATTTCAAACCGCCATGACAACCGAAGTTCCATACGCGTTTGTGAAAAATTGGGCGCAAAGCTGGTTCGCACAGTGGCATTGCCGGGATGGCATGATTTGTACAAAGATAATGGCTATCGCACGGTTAATATTTTTGAATGGGATTTGGAGGCGTGAATTAAGAATGGGCTATACGATAGAAAAGCTCGCCCCGGACAACTATTACAAGTGTGGCAATATTTGGGATATGAACAAGAACCCCAAAAGGACAAAAAAGTGGCATGACGAACTTATATCCGGCAATAGAATCACCTTTGTGTATGTGGAAAATGACGAATATATAGGCGAAGGCTCACTCGTTCTAGTCAGCGGAGATTTAGGATGCACCATTGAAAATGAACGTATTTATCTTTCGAGAATGGTGGTTAAGCCGGAATACCGCAATCGCGGTATCGGGGGCGTGTTGCTTGATTATTTAACCGAGTACGCTAAGAGTCTAGGCTACAAAGAAATGTCTTTGGGCGTGGACATAGACAGTATCGGAGCCAGATGGCTGTATGAGAAAAAAGGCTTTACAAGCATTTTCCGTATGGGCGAAGATGAGGGCGGCAAGTTTGTAAAATTACTAAAAACGCTTTGAATCTTAGGAGGACACACCATGACAACCAAAGAACGCTTTACGCGCATAATCAACCGCCAAGACGTTGACCGTATACCCATTAAGGATTGGCCGTGGCCGGGCACAGTGCAGCGTTGGGAGCAAGAGGGCTTGCCTGCGGGGATGGATTACCGCGATTATTTCGGCATCGACAAAGTGCAGGAATTATGGGTTGATATTTCGCCGCGCTATGAGGTGGAAGTCATTGAAAAAACAGACGAATACACAATTTGCACTAATGCCTGGGGCGCGACGTATAAAGATTTTGGCGGCGGTGAGTCTACGCCGGAATTCTTGGACTTCAAAGTGAAGGATTCTAAAATTTGGCAAGAAACAAAAGCGCGTATGACCGTCGACCCGTCGCGCATTGATTGGGCGGCGTTGGAAGACAATCACGCCAAATGGGTTGCCAATGGCGATTGGATTGAAGCTGTTTTTTGGTTTGGTTTTGACGTGGCGCATTCGTGGATGAGCGGCACAGAAACCATTTTGATGGCGATGATTGAAGAGCCGGAATGGGTTGAAGATATTATTAACACATATTTAGACAAGTGTATTGCGCATTACGACATGATGTGGGACAAGGGCTATCGCTTTGACTCCATCCACTGGCCCGATGATATGGGTTATAAAGGCACAACGCTGTTTTCGCCCGAAATTTATCGGCAGATTATCAAACCGGCGCATAAACGCGCCGTTGATTGGGCGCACAATAAAGGCATTGTTGCACGGCTGCATTCTTGCGGTAACATTACAAAATTGCTGCCCGACATTGTTGACACCGGTGTCGATATACTCAATCCGTTAGAAGTTAAGGCCGGCATGGACGCACTGGCCGTTAAAGCCGAGTACGGCGATAAACTTACGTTGCACGGTGGGCTTGATATTAAACTGTGGACGAACCCCGAAGCTGTGGTTGCCGAGATTGAACGCCTTGTGCCGAAACTGAAAGAGGGCGGGGGGTATATCTTTGCGAGTGACCATTCGATTCCCAGCAGTGTGAGTTTGGAAAACATGCGTGTGGTGGTGGAGGCGGCAAAACGTGTGGGAACGTATTGAGTAAATAAGAATGCAGAAATAAGGAATGGGCGTTATGAAACATATTGCAACGATTACGGATAAGGATATCATCGGCGTTGACGGCTTATCTACTGCGCCGCCGCGTATTTGTGTGCGTGCGGTGTTATTTGATCGAGATGGCAATATTGCACTGTGGCATATAAAAAAATGGGAAGTTTATATGTTGCCGGGCGGCGGGGTCGAAGATGGTGAGGATTTTTATACGGCATTGAAACGTGAAATGCTGGAAGAGTGCGGCTGCGATTGTGAGATTATCGCTGAACTCGGGCGAGTTGATGAGAACAGTAATTGCGCCGAACCTAGCGTTGTTGCTGAAAACTATTGCTATATCGCGAGAGTAGTCGGCGAAAAGAGTGAGTTGAGCTTGTGTGATTATGAAATCGCCGACGGAAGTGAACCATTGTGGTTGCCGTTGCCACAGGCATTTGAACTCGCTTCACAGCAGCAATTCAGCAACCAACGACCTGTTGATGGGCGTTGGTGGACAAAAGCGGTAACGGTTACGATACTAAAAGAAGCGTTGGCATGGACACAGGAGAATGCGCTATGACTATCGGCCTCACAGGTCCAATCGGTAGCGGTAAATCGCAAGTCGCGGCAATTTGGCGGAAATGCGGGTTGCACGTTATTGATTGCGATGTGGTGTATCGTGAATTGCTGACAGCATCAAAAGTATTGCAACGCGCCGTGTTGGGCGAATTTCCGTCCGTTGACGATAGCGGCAAAATCAATCGGGCAAAGTTGGCGGAAATTGTATTCAACAACGCCGACGCGCTTGCAAGGCTGGAAGCTGTTACACATCTGCATATTGCCGAAGAAGTGGCGAAAAAGATTGCAGATATTGATGGCGATGTCGTAATTGAGGCGATTGCGCTACTGAAAAGTGATATTGTGCGGCATTGCGATTGCATTGTAAGTGTCACTGCGCCGCCGGCATTGCGCATACAACGTGTCGTTGCGCGGGATAATTTGACGGTAGAGCAAGTGCAAGCGCGGATTAACGCTCAGCCCGATGATGTGTATTATCGAGAAGAGTCGGATTATTGTATTGAAAACGATGGCACAGAGCTTGAATTGCGCAAGAATGCGTTGAAAATATTAGAATATTGTAGGAGCGCACAGCCCGCCAATAATAAATAATCAATGGGCGGACACTGTGCGCCCCTATAAAGAAGGAGAAAAAATTATGGAAAAAAAAGACCAACGCCATGAGGCATTGTTGCGGAGTCCAAAAAACGGCTACGACACACTCAACGCCGAGGAAACAAAGAAAATGGACGAATTGTGCGAAGATTACCGCACTTTTCTGGACGATTCGATGACCGAGCGCGAAGC
Organism: Oscillospiraceae bacterium; assembly: GCA_009780275.1. Classification (NCBI taxonomy): domain Bacteria; kingdom Bacillati; phylum Bacillota; class Clostridia; order Eubacteriales; family Oscillospiraceae; species Oscillospiraceae bacterium. Next base: position 11,042 of record WRAI01000011.1, read on the forward strand.
TGTTAAGGCGACTATTGCAATTGCCGAAAAGCACGGATTCAAGCTGTTTGTGCCGGGCGAAAGCTATCAAGCCGGCGACAAGATTTACGCCGACAATCGCGGTAAGGCAATGATTTTAGCCATTATCGGAAAGCAATCAATGGAGACGGGGTTTAACCTAATTGCCGCGCATATCGACACGCCGCGGCTGGACTTGAAACCCAACCCGTTGTACGAAGCCGATGGGCTGGCGTATTTCAAAACGCACTATTACGGCGGCATTAAGAAATACCAATGGACGGCGTTGCCGTTGGCGTTGATGGGCGTGGTGTACGACAGACAAGGCAAACAAATTGACATTAAAATTGGCTTCGATGCCGTCGATCCGGTGCTATACATCACTGATTTACTGCCGCATTTGGCGAAAGACCAAATGAAAAAATCAATGACTGAAGGTATTGCCGGCGAAGAACTCAATGCCTTGATTGCCTCAAAACCCGACAGCGAAGAAGGCAAAGACCGCGTGAAACTCGCTGTGATGGAACTGCTTAACCAAAAGTACGGCATTACCGAATGCGATTTCCAAACTGCCGAACTGTCGCTTGTGCCTGCGTTGTCGGCACGATATGTGGGGCTGGACAGTTCGATGATTGGCGCGTACGGTCATGATGACCGCGTGTGTTCGTATGCGGCGTTGCAAGCGTTGCTTGACTTGCAGGAAGTGCCAGAAAAGACGGCACTCGTGTTGCTCGCCGACAAGGAAGAAATCGGCAGTGAGGGCGTTACAGGCATGAAGAGCGCGCATTTCGATTGGTTTGTTAACGGATTATGTAAACCTAATAATATTAGTTTATTTGACTGTTACGCCAACTCATTCTGCGTGTCGGCAGACGTAAGCAATGCGTATGACCCGACGTTTGCCGGTGTTAGTGAGAAAAATAACAGTGCCATGCTCAACCACGGCATTGCTGTATGCAAGTACACCGGGCGCGGCGGCAAAGGCGGTGCGTCGGACGCAAGTGCCGAAGTGATGTCAAAACTGCGCGGTATGTTTGACAAAGCCAACGTGCTGTGGCAGATGGCGGAACTCGGTAAAGTCGACCAAGGCGGCGGCGGCACTGTCGCGGCGTATCTGGCGGAACGCAATATTGATATTGTCGATGCCGGTGTGCCTGTGTTGTCAATGCACGCGCCGTTTGAGTTGGTGGGTAAACTGGATGTGTTTATGGCATATAAAGCGTACGGGGCGGTGCTGGCTAGTTAGGAATTAAAAAATGGGGGTCGAGTTAAATGCTCGGCCCTTTTTGCAACAAAGTTGTTTTTGGTAATCCAGCAGAGAAAATGTGTGTTACACTTATAGCGTAATGTTACACAACTACAGGAGCAGAATTATGAAACCAACGAAGCTATACAACATACTCTACGCCCGTTACGGCAACCTAGATTGGTGGCCTGCCGATGCGCCCTATGAAATGATGATTGGCGCAATCCTCACCCAAAACACAGCTTGGCGCAACGTGGAAAAGGCCATCAATAATTTTGGAAGCGATGTTACGCCTAAATTTGTGGAAAATGCGACGCTAGATGAGCTTGTCGGAATTATTCGTCCTGCGGGGTTCTTCAATCAAAAGGCGGCGTATTTAAAATGTTTGACGGCTTGGTTCAAGCAATATGATTATCAAGCTGAAAAAGTCGCTGCGCAGCCGTTGGAAATATTGCGGCATGAATTGCTTGACATTAAAGGGGTAGGGGAGGAAACTGCAGACTCGATTTTGCTGTATGGGCTTGAGTTACCGTCATTTGTGGTGGATGCATACACAAAACGGTTACTGGGACGTTTGGGTGTGGATGTTAAGTTGACCTACCGTGATGTGCAGGCGTGGTTTATGAACAGTTTGCCTGTTGATGTGCCGTTGTACAATAACTTTCACGCTTGCATTGTGTATGTGTGCAAAGACTTTTGCCGAGCAAAGGCGAAGTGTGACGGATGTCCATTAGGAGCGATTTGCAGCTCATGCCAATAGCCTTTCAATTTCCACATAAAATTTTGTCGAAAGGGTTGCTTTCTTGCAAGATTTAGAGTATACTGGTTCAAGAAATTTATTGGGAAGAAGGCAACAATCCATGAGCCATAAACCATACTCTACACGGGCACAAAAAATCACGGCATCGACCACTATGCGGATTGATGCGCAGTATAAGCAAATGCTTGCCGAGGGGCAGGATGTTATCGGTTTTGGTGCAGGTGAGCCTGATTTCGATACGCCGGAACACATCAAGGCAGCCGGCATTGCGGCGATTGAGAATAATTTGACGCGCTATACGCCTCCGGCGGGCACCGAGGAATTGCGCAAAGCTGTTTGCAAACGCTTCAAAGCAAATAAGGGTTTGGATTACGCGCCAAGCCAGATTGTTGTGTCGAGTGGCGGCAAGCACAACCTATACATTGCGTTGGCATGCCTGCTCAATCCGGGCGATGAGGTGATTTTACCCACGCCGTATTGGGTTAGCTATAAAGAGCAGATTGAGATGTGCGGCGGCGTTGTCGTTGAGGTCAATTGTGACAAGGGCGATCGTTTCGAGCTTGACGTTGATGATATTGCTCATGTCATTACACCCAAGACAAAAGTAATGATACTCAACAGCCCGTCTAACCCAACAGGTATGGTTGTGCCGCGTGAAACATTGGAAAAAATCGCAATGCTGTGTGTGGAACACGAAATTTTCGTCATTAGTGATGAAATTTACAGCAAATTAGTGTATGAGGGAACTTTTACAAGCATTGCGGCTATTTCTCCGAAAATGAAAGACTTGACGGTGGTATTGTCCGGCGTGTCGAAAAGCTTTGCCATGACGGGCTGGCGCGTGGGGTATGTAGCGGCAAACCAGGAGTTGGCGACATTGATGGCAAATTATCAGAGCCATTCGACTTCTTCACCGGCAACAATGGCGCAAAAGGCGGCGGCTGTCGCATTGAGCGGCGACCAGTCGTGCGTTGAAGCGTTGCGAGATGTGTTTCACAAGCGCCGAGATTTATTCTTGGCCAAGGCGGATGAAATACCGCTGGTCAAGGTCATTCGGCCACAGGGGGCGTTTTATGTCATGATGAGCATTGAGGCGCTGCTCGGCAAGACGCTATATGGGAAGGTTATCAATAACGCCGATGATTTTGCTGAGTTGTTGCTTCAGAAGGCGTGCGTTGCCGTTGTGCCATGTGGCGGGTTTGGCGCGCCGAATTATTTGCGTTGGGGCTATGCTACGAGCGACGAAAATATTGTCAAAGGCTTGGAGCGTTTAAAAGTGTTTATTGAGGGAGCCATGTAGTGCAGGGACGCCCCATCGGCACCCAAAATTTGCTGCAAAGACCCCATAATTGACTGAAAAATGCGCGACTTTAAGTCAGTTTTATTTACCGGCCCCTGCCATTAGGCAGGGGTTTTTCGACTTGACATTTTCGGCGATTTGTGGTACAATATATACAGTTCATGTAAAGGAGTCGGTATGCAAGAGTTTTTCCGTACGCTGCTCGAAAATATTATACACTATGTACGGGACGCCACGGTGTCCGACTACATTGATATTTTGCTGGTGACGCTCATTGTCTACCAGCTAATTAAGCTGTTGCGCCGTACGAAAGCTATCCGCGTTATTCAAGGCGTAGTGCTATTGGCTGTGCTGATGTTGTTGGCTGAGCTTTTACAGCTGCAAACAATCAACTATATTTTGAGCAATACGATGCAAGTCGGCATCATTGCGATTATCGTTATGTTTCAGCCGGAACTGCGCAAGATGTTGGAGCAAATCGGTTCGAAAAGTACGTTGCAGCAGCTGCTTGCCAAAGAGAGCCGCAGTACGGTGGAAGCCGCGATCATGCATACGGTCGAGGCTTGCAAAACATTTGCGTGGGAGCGCACAGGCGCGCTGATAATCTTCCAACGCAACGTAATTTTAACCGATATTTTGCGCACGGGTACCATGATTAATGCCGAGACATCAAGTGAACTGTTGCAGAGCATATTTTTCCCAAAATCACCATTACATGACGGCGCGGTAATCATTGAAGAGGGGCGCGTTGTCGGTGCCGGTTGTATGCTGCCGCTGACGACCAGCACCACCGTCAATCGCGAACTGGGTATGCGGCATCGCGCAGCGCTGGGTATGAGTGAAACGTCAGACGCCGTCTGCATCGTTGTCAGTGAGGAGACGGGTTCAATTTCGCTGGTGCAGGACGGTATTATCAAACGGCACTTGACACCGGATACGTTAGAAAAAATGCTGAACAACGAATTGCTTGTTGACGAAGAAATCGCCAATGCCAAAGGCTTGAAACGTTTTACGCGCCGATGGAGGAGGAAATCATGACGAGTGAAAACAATCGCCTCCCAAGCGACGGCCGTACTGAAAGTCGTTTGACTCCTGCCAAAGAGCGCCGCGGCATTAATTTTTTATGGTTACTTTTGAGTCTGTTCGTGGCTGTGGTGCTGTGGCTTTTTGTTATGACCATGCTGGACCCGACGAGTCAGACTACCATCTCGAATTTGCCCGTAACCGTCATTAATGACAGAACCGAAGACCACGAGCTTTTTATACGTGGGGGGTTGGCGTCAACCGTTGATATTACCGTGCGCGGTACGATGAGGGATTTGACGCGGCTGGAGGGGATGCGCGACAGCATTGTTGTGCAATGTTCGTTGGCGCACATTGATGAGACAGGGCAGCATCCTGCGACCATTGAGGTCATCTTGCCAGCAGCGTTGCAAGACAGTGTGGAAGTTATCAGGATTTCGCCGCAAGAGCTTATGTTGGAAGTTGTCGCTTATGCTGTTCGGCGCGTGCCTGTGCGCGTAGATATCAGTGCGGTGGAGCTGGATGAGGATTACCGTATTGATGAGGACAATATCCGCATTGAATCGATTGGCCATCCCGATGATGTGATTGCCAATCGTTTGACCGTCAGCGGCCCGGCCGATGTGGTAGATTATATCGAAGAAGTCACTATTGTGCTGAATGCGACCCAAGCGTCGGAAAGTTTTACGCAAGATGTATATATTTGGGAGTTTTTAGACGCTTACGGCGCAACAATCGGCGAAAGTGATTTGACATTTGCCGAAATAGTTATGGTGTATGTGCCTGTGCATTTCGTTAAGGATGTGCCACTGGCCGTTCAAATTGTTGCCGGCGGCGGCATTCGGCAAGAAGATGTCGAATCGTCTGTGATTTCGCCGACCAGCATACGGTTGCAAGGTGAGCGCGAGATTTTGGACGGTATTCATACCATTGAGCTTGAGCCGGCGATTATCCTCGCCGAATTGGAGAGCATGAGCCAAGACTTTCTTTTTCCCGTACACGTCCCCGTCAACGGCGTCTTCAATGTTGACCGCGTGGAAGAAGCCACAGTGTCGATTACTATCAGCGGCGTGAGCGAGCGCGACGTGGTGGTGGAGAATTTTAGGGTGAACAATGTGCCGGCAGGGATAAGCTATCGCATTGTGCCGCCGATTTCAGTGCGTTTGCGTGGCCCGACGGCATCGGTGCAAGCGCTGAATGCTGACGATATTACGGTGGTTGTTGATCTTGCCATGCAGGGGGCGCCCATTGTCGCCGGACGAATGGGCGCGCAGGCAACGGTGAATATCCGCGGCGCACCACTGGTGGCTGTGATTGGCGAGTTGAGCGTGTCGCTTGAGATTGAGACTGATGCAAGCTAACGGCATCGTCACTGCCGTGAACGTTGACGGTACAGTTGAGATTATTGTTAAACGCGGCGCAGCGTGCGGACACGGATGCCTAACGTGCGGTAGCTGCGGGGTGAGCACCATTACATTAAATGCCTACAATAACTGCAACGCACTTGTGGGTGATGCTGTTGTCGTGCAAACGCCGACAAAGTCGATTCTCGGCATGGCGGCATGGTTGTATGTACTGCCAATTGCATTGTTTTTGGGCGGATATGCTGTTGCACCGTGGGTTGGTGCGGTTGCTTTTGTTGTAACGCTGGGCGCGGCGATACTGTGCGGACGACGGCGCAAGCACGGTGCCACAACGATTGAAATGATAACATCAGAATAGAGGGCATTATGATTGCGAGTATGACAGGTTACGGACGTGCCGAGGGCACGCACGGTAAGCAGAATATTACCATTGAGGTCAAAAGCGTCAACGGGCGGTATTTAGATTGCCATATCCGCACGGGTGCGTTGTATCTGTTTTTGGAAGAGCCTGTCAAGGCACGGTTGAATGCGGCTCTTTCGCGCGGCAAAGTGTCGGCATTTGTCACCATTGACAGCGCGCAGGCTGACAATGCGGCTATCACAGTCAACGCTTCGGTAGCCGAGGGATATATGCAAGCGGCAGCACAACTGGCAGCACAACTGGGGAAACCCAATGATTTAAGCGTTACGAGACTGCTGACGCTGCCGGATGTGATTGCTACACAGCGGTCTGAGCAGGATAATGACGCCTTGCAGGCGGCAGTACTCGACGTGCTTGACCATGCGTTGACACAGCTGACAACAATGCGTCGGCGTGAGGGCGAGAATTTAAAGGCCGACTTGTTGGAGCGTTGTTTTGCTGTGGAAGCGTTGCTGGAACAAATCGTTGCTTTGGCACCGCAGGCGACGGAAGCGTATCGCACCAAAATTGACGCTCGTATGCGCGAACTGTTAGGCGATGAGCAGTTCGACCCGCAGCGTGTGCTGGCTGAGGCGGCGCTGTTTGCCGACAAAGCGGCGATTGACGAGGAAATTGTGCGACTGCGCAGTCATATCAAGCAAATGCGTGACTTGCTTGATAAGGGCGGCGGGCGCAAGCTTGATTTCTTGATGCAGGAATTTCACCGCGAAGCAAACACCATCGGGTCAAAGTGTAATGATGCCGATATGGCACGGATTGTGGTGGACTTGAAAGCTGAGATTGAGAAAATGCGGGAGCAGGTGCAGAATATAGAGTAGGTGTGGTGATATTTGTTGTTAGAGAATTTATATTAGTGGAGGTTAAAATGTCAAAGAAACTATTGGAAATAGCAAAGGAAAAATTAAGTGGTCAGCTACTTGCAGACTTTGAAGATTTTTACGCATTTTTAAAGTCAGAAGACATGACCATTTCACAGGGGTATAAATGCTATAAATTCAAGTATAAAGGCATAGATGTAGGCAAAGTGCGTATCAACGAAAATTCTATCGGCTGTGAAGTTTCGTTTGAATGGATTGGTAATAGTGATAAATATGTGAATGAGCAATCGGAGGAAGTTGTCGATATATTTATGAAAGCGTTGGAGCATAAATGTGTTAATTGCGCGAAGGAGGGTTGTTCAAAGGATTTAGCGATGACAGTCAATGTTGCCGGAAACAGCCATATGAATATTTGCGTTCTTGCATTTGGTGAATCGAAGTCTTTTGCGTTTACATCTATTGATAACGATATGAGGAATATGATGTGGATAACGCCGTGGATAAGACCGGAATCTATGCACCATTATAATAACATCCCGGTTTTCATTGATAGTGTTAAAAGTTTAATACTTATTAAAAAAGCGTATATCATAGATAAAACATAATATGAGTAGTAACAATGGCAATAAAACTGCACAAAATAAACATTATACAGCATAGGGCACAGCAATTACCACGGAGGATTTTCAATGAAACTCATCAACATAGGATTTGGCAATATGGTCAACACGGCGCATTTGATAGCTGTTGTAAGCCCCGAATCGGCACCCATTAAGCGGAGTATTACCGAGGCGCGGGAGCGAAAAATGCTGATTGACGCGACATATGGACGGCGTACGCGTGCTGTCATTGTGATGTCGAGCGATCATGTGATTTTGTCGGCGATTCAACCTGAAACCATTGCCAACCGGCTCACCAACCGTATGACTGACGAGGCAACCATTGCCTGTGGGGAGGATGGCGCCGATGAGTAAACAGGGCACGCTGGTCGTATTGAGCGGTCCGTCCGGCAGTGGTAAGAGTACAGTCATCGCTGCTATGCTGAAGCAATACGGCAAGTTTTTGCCGCCGGTGCATTTTTCGGTGTCGGCAACCACGCGTGAGCCGCGCCCGGGCGAAGATGACGGCGTGGCGTACCACTTTGTCAGCCGTGAGAAATTTGATGAGTTGGTTAAGGGAGACGGACTGTTAGAGTTTGCTGCGTTTGCCGGGCATCAATATGGAACGCCTTATGCACCTGTGAAGCAGCGTATTGAGTTGGGCGAAGTCGTATTGCTCGACATTGAAGTTAAGGGTGCAGTGCAAATCAAACAGCGACATCCCGACGCACTGTTTGTCTATCTGGTACCACCATCATTAGATGAGCTTGAAGACAGGCTGCGAAAACGCGGCACAGAGTGTGAGGAGAGTATTGCTAAGCGTATGCAAGCAGTCAGCGAACAATTGTCAGAACTTGACATTTATGATCATATCGTGTTTAATCGTAAGGGAGACATTGACCGTGCGGCGTTTGAACTGGCGTCTGTGATTATGGCGAAGTTGGCGTCAGGGCGGGAAATACAAAAATAGAGGAGATTATTATGTTAGAACCATCCATCGCGCAAATGATGCAATCGGTGAACAATCGCTATCTCTTGGTGAATGTTGTGGCGCAACGTACACGCGACATTGCCGAAGATGCCCGTGAGGAGGGTGTTTTCTTGGAAGAGAAGCCACTCAGCATCGCCATTCGGGAAGTTGCCGAGGGGCGTATACAGGCATCGGTATAATGCCGCATGTGCCAGGCAAACTGTACGCTAAGCTCGCGCTAGAGTTACCGTTGCAAGGCTTGGATGCTGTATACGATTATGAAGTGCCTGAACAGTGGCGTGAGGATATTTGCGCGGGCTGTCGAGTCGTTGCGCCGTTTGGGCGGGGCAATACGCGGAAAGAAGGCATTGTCTTGGCATTGAGTAATGAATCGGTGCATTCCAAGACAAAGCCGATTTTGCAGCTGCTCGACCGCGAACCTATTGCCACAGGTCAGGATATTCAACTTGCATTTTGGGTGCGGGAGCGTTTTTTCGCGCCGTTTTACGCTGTCTTGCGCGCCATGTTGCCTGCGGGTGTATGGTTGCAGGCAAAGACGGTTTGCTTTGTGAATGATGTCGGCGAAGAAGTTGTGGCAGAGGCATGTCAACATGAACCGCAAGTGTTGGCGTTGTGGCAATGGCTTAAACGACAGAAAAAAGGCGCAAACCTTAGCGCCGTGCTGGCACAGCAGGGCGGTGAGCTGGCATGGGAATCATTGCGACTCAAAGGCTTTGCGCGTGTTGAGGAAAAGCGTGCACCACGGCTGAACGACAAAACAGAAGTGCTTGTCACATTGTCGCCCGACTTCAGTGTGCGAGAATATGCGGGGCGTATGGCGCATCGCGCGTCGTTACAGGTGGCGTTGCTGGAGCTCTTGCAAGCCGAGGGACCAACTTTGCCGTGGCACGAGTTGCGCTATTATACAGGTGCGACAGCAGCGACATTGCGGGCTTTGGAGAAGTTGCAGGCTGTGAATACGCATGAGCGTGAGAGTTTTCGTCGCCCTGAGCTGGAACTGTCGAGCAAGACAATCGAAACACTGACCGAGGCACAACAAGCGGTATTTGAGAGACTTGTTGAACTGCATGACCGCCGGCAAACCGGAAGTGGCGTTCGCTCGCGAGGCGCATTGCTGCATGGTGTGACGGGCAGTGGCAAGACGGCAGTCTATATTAAGCTTATTGAACACACGCTGGCACAAGGCGGCGGCGCGATGGTGCTTGTGCCGGAAATCGCATTGACACCGCAGCTGGTGTCGCAATTCACGCAACAGTTTGGCGACCGTGTTGCCATGCTCAACAGCGGCATGACGCTGACGCAACGCTATGATGAATGGAAGCGCGTGCGGTCAGGACAGGCTGATGTGGTGGTTGGCACGCGTTCGGCAGTCTTCGCACCCATGCGTAAGCTGTCGCTGATTATTCTTGATGAGGAGCATGAGGGCAGCTATAAAAGCGATAACATGCCGCGCTACCATGCCCGCGACGTGGCGAAATATCGCGCTGCCCAGCACAATGCCTTGCTTGTGCTGGGCAGCGCGACGCCGAGCATTGAAAGCATGTACGCTGCACGGACGGGTAAGCTGACATTGCTGGCGTTGCCGGGGCGGTTTAATGCGTCGGCGTTACCGGCGGTGACGATTGCTGACTTGCGGGTTGATTTAGAGAATGGCTTGAATGGTGTAGTTGGAAATGTTTTAGCGCAAGAGCTGCGCAAAAATTTAGAAAACGGCGAACAATCTATCCTTTTTGTCAATCGGCGTGGTCGTGATAGAATGCATACTTGTTTGCAATGCGGCGTGTCACCGCAATGTCCGGCATGCAGTAATGCTTTGACGTATCATTCGGCGAACAATCGCCTAATGTGTCATTACTGTGGGTATTCGATGCCGGCACAACAGAGTTGCCACCATTGTGGTGGTGTGATGAAGTCAATGGGATTTGGCACGCAACGTGTGGTGGAAGAATTGCAGCAGATGTTTCCCAACCAGCCCATCATTCGTATGGACACAGACACGACGGGCGGGCGCGGCGCACACGCGACGTTGTTGGCGCAATTTCGCGATGAACGAGTGCCGTTTTTGGTGGGGACGCAAATGGTTACAAAGGGATTGGACTTTGAGAATGTTACGCTTGTTGGTGTTTTAGCGGCCGACTCATCGTTAAATACCGCTGATTTTCGTGCCCATGAGCGGACGTTTGCATTGATTACTCAAGTCGTGGGGCGCGCCGGGCGCGGACAAAAGCCGGGTCGGGCTGTCGTTCAGAGTTTCACACCGCAAAATGTGATACTCCAAGCCTCGGCAGCGCAGGACTACGATGTATTTTATCAAGCCGAATTGCCATTACGGCAGGCACGAAATTTGCCGCCATTTTCCGAAATGTTGCTACTGCGCCTGTCGGGCCGTGAAAATGAGGCAGTGCATTTGGCCGCACTAGCTTTGCGAGATAAGTTAGCAATAATGTTTCCCGCACTAAATATCAAAGGGCCTGCGCCGGCGTCTTTATTTCGGCACAATTTTCAGTATCGCTATCAGCTTGTGTTGTTGGGGCAATTTGACCGCGCAACGCGGCATGGCATTTCAGAGGAAATGGCGGCACTTAGCAAGGCATGTAAGGGCGTATATGTGTATGCTGATTTTATGCCGAATAATATATAACAGCGACTCATTAGGTGATATTATATTAACAGAGGGGTATCTAAGGTTATGGCAATTCGAGAAATTTTGACACAGGGCGATGCCAGCCTATTAAAGCCATCACGGCCTGTCGAGCAATTTGATGACCGTTTGTATCAATTGCTGGACGATATGCGTGATACGCTCATTGAGGCCAACGGTGCGGGGCTTGCCGCTGTGCAAGTTGGCGTATTGCGGCGTGTGGCGTTGATTGACACTGAAGAAACGGGGCTAATCGAATTGATTAACCCTGAAATTGTGGCGCAGTCCGGCGAGCAGGAGGGCGCAGAGGGCTGTTTGTCTGTGCCGGGGCTTTATGGAATTGTCAAGCGCCCGATGAAAGTTAAAGTCAAGGCGCAGGACCGACACGGCAAAGAATTTAAGAAATTCGTTGAAGGGCTTGCGGCGCGGGCGGTTTGCCATGAATTGGAGCATTTGGACGGACAGTTGTTTACCGCCAAAGTGTCGCGGTATTTGACTGATGAAGAGTTAAGTAAATAAGAAATAAAAAAGAGGGGGGTACTGCGTGAAATTAGTCTTTATGGGTACGCCGGTCTTTGCTGCTGCGTCATTGGAAGCATTGATTGCCGCAGGGCATGACATTTTAGCCGTCTACTGCCAGCCCGACAAGCCGGTAGGGCGGGGGATGAAGTTGACGCCGCCGCCCGTTAAGCAGCTGGCGTTATCGCATGGCTTGACGGTGCATCAGCCCACAAAATTGCGCGATGGCGTTGTGGCAGAGCAGTTGCGTGCGTATGCGCCCGATTGCATTGCCGTTGTGGCGTACGGACGCATTTTGCCGCTTGATATCCTTGAAATCCCGAAACACGGTTGCATAAATGCCCATGCATCGCTGCTGCCGAAATATCGCGGAGCGGCACCGATACAATGGGCTGTCCTCAACGGCGAGCGCGAGAGCGGCGTGACGACCATGCACATGGCAGAGGGTATGGATACCGGCGATATGATTTTGAAACGTACGATAGCAATTCCGCCCGACATGACAGCGGGCGAATTGCATGACGAACTTATGCCAATGGCGGCGGAACTGCTGGTTGAAACCCTTGCTTGCCTGGAAATTGGTAACGCGCCGCGAACACCGCAAGACGAGGCACTTGCGACGATTGCGCCTATGCTCGACAAGTCGTTGTGTGATGTCGATTGGCAAAAATCGGCGCAGAAAGTTGTCAACCAAATTCGCGGACTTGACCCGTGGCCGGTTGCGACAACGAACATTAACGGTGTGGTATTGAAAATTACAAATGCGTCTATTTTTGGCGAAGACACAAGCAACGGCGGGCTTACCATTGCTGCCGGGGACGGAAAATTAGTGTGTATCGGCACAGTGCAAGCCCCGGGCGGCAAGAAAATGCCCGCGGCGGATTATTTGCGCGGGCGGAAGTGATGTACTATGAAACTACCAATTAAAACAAACCGGCTATTACTCCGCGAAATTTGCAGTAAAGATGCCAATAACGTGTACAATTTATTCTCAAATCCAAATGTTATGCGCTATTTAGATTTGCCTCATGCTAATATTGCGCAGAGCCAACATTATATAGACACACTGCTGAAAGATTATGAGCATAAACCAAGATTGCGGTGGGAATTTGCTGTTATATTGGCTAAAACCGGCGAATTTGCGGGGATTGTAGAGCTTGAAGTTGGGTTTGAGCCTGTTGTTGACAGTCGTGCGGAATTGCAATATCTATTTTTGCCCGAGTTTTGTGGCAAAGGGTATGCATCCGAAGCAAATAAAGCTGTTATAAAGTTTGGCTTTGAAGAATTGCGTGTGAACAAAATTACAGCCGGGTGTTTGCAGTGTAATCTTGCGTCAGAACGTGCGATGATTCGGTGCGGAATGACCAAAGAGGGCGATTACAAGCAACATACAAAATGGGACGGTGAATGGGTAAATCGTGTTGAGTATGCTGTTTTAAAAGATGAATATTACGTTGAAAAGGGAAAAACCCTTTGAATAATTTCATCCTTATACAAGCACTCGGAATCCTCACGTTAATTTTATTCGTCGCATCATTGCAACAGCGCAAAAAAGAAACGTTCCTATTGCTCCAAATTACAGGAACGGTCCTCTTTATCGCGCAATATTTGATGACAAACAGAATTACAGCCGCACTTTTGTTTACTGTTGTACTAATTCGCGGTGTGGTGTTTTATGTATATAAAAAGAAAAATTTGCAACCATCACGCATAGTATTGGTTGCGTTTTTGGGAATTATTGCAATTTCGACGTATTTTTCATGGCAAAATGTTTTGAGCATTATGCCGCTAATTGCAACATCGGCAAAAACGTGGGGCACATGGCAAGATAACATGAAATGGCTGCGCAAAACATCATTGCTCAGCCAAAGTTGTATGATTGTCTATAACTTGTCAGCGGGTATGTACACGGGGGCGTTGACAGAAGTGTGCAATTTGACATCGACTGTGATTGCGATGCGGCGGTATGATGTGTGTAAGGGGGAGGGGTGATTCTAGGCATATATTGCTTATACTGCACCCATTGTGTGCTGATGTATCTGTTTAGTTATATCCGCATATGAAACTGTTGAAAAATCAGTGGTATCAACATAAAGAATGCAATCTCCAAATTGAAAATTTTTCGATTGTTCTACTATTTCCATATATTGTTCCAATGTAATTTGCGGCTTCGCGCCACCCATATCATATTTTCTTCTATCATTAAAACGCTGATGTGCCAACTCAACCGAAGTGGTAAAATGGACATTAACAGTTTGATACTTGTACTGTTTAACCAATTCATTTATCATCGGCTTTTGTTCGTCCCAAAAACCAAATTCAATGATTAACGGCGAAGACTGCTTCATTATATCTTCGCAAAGAACCCAATATTGAGCAAATGGAATCGTAGTTGTCCCCCAATTTTCCCACAAGTTGTCAACAGAAAGAAGAGGGACACACGCCTCTTGTGACAACCACTCGGCAAATGTCGTTTTGCCTGCCGCTGCCATACCGGATACAATAATCATTACATTTTTCATTAAATCCTCAACACAAAAAAGTTGCGCTAAACCACCTACCCGCCAACCGACAAATACGCCATCGCCGATTTCGCCATCAGTCGTTTTTTGCCCTTGTCGTCAAATTCGATTTCCAGCAAGCAATCACCGCCCATTGGGCGTGCACTGATGACCATACCGTTGCCGAACGCCGTGTGTGTTACGCGCATTCCCGGTTGAAAATCGGGCAACGGTGTGCTTGGTTTTGCTGCAGGAATCGCTGACCGCGTAGGGCGTGACGGGCTGTAAACATCGCGGATGGTGGGTTGCGTTTGACGGTTTTCGTGTACGGTAACGCAGTCCTGCGGTATTTCGCTGATAAACCGTGACGGCTGATTAAACGTTGTTTGCCCGTACAACATACGCGATTGTGCAGAAAATAAATGCAATATTTTCCGCGCTCGCGTTACGGCGACATAGCAGAGCCGCCGCTCTTCTTCGAGTTGAACCTGCTCATATACAGAGCGTGGGGATGGGAAAATATTTTCCTCTAATCCCACAAGCATCACACGATCAAACTCCAAGCCTTTGGCACTATGCACAGTCATCAGCACGACGGCATCGCTGTTTTCGTCATACGTTTCAAGGTCGGTAAAAAGTGCAACTTCTTCGAGGAAACCTGACAATGCAGGCGTTTCGCCTTGCTCGGCGCAACGCTCTATGTACGCAGTAATGCTCGACTTTAATTCGCGGGCGTTGTTGGCGCGCTCTTTGTCTTTAGGGTCGTCTTTGGCTTCCCAGAATTCGCAATATTTTGTTTTTTGCAGCAATGCGTCGTATAGCTCGTCAAGCGGCAATTCGCTGTCGCGCAAATCGCCCAGCATTGTTGTAAAATTTATCATGGCGTTTTGCACACGCGATAATTCAGGGTAAGCGTATGCTTTGGCGAGAACTTCGTACAATGTTATGCCGTTTTGCAGAGCAAGTGCTTGCGCTGTGTCGATGGATGTTTGCCCGATTTTGCGCGACGGCGTATTGACAATACGCAGCAAACGCAACGTGTCTTGCGGATTATTTATAACATGCAAATACGCCAGCATATCGCGGATTTCCAAGCGGTCAAAGAATCGCGTGCCGCCGACAATGCGATAGGGGATGGCGTTACGCCGCAAAGATTCCTCAATTTTATTTGCTTGCGCGTTAACGCGGTACAGTACGGCAAATTCGCGCAGTTTTGCACCTTCGCCTACGGCTTTCATAATTAGGTTGCAAACGGTTGAGGCCTCATAATCGCTGTTATCCACGCAATGCCATGCAATTTTTTCGCCGTCGCCTTGGCTTGTCCACAACGTTTTGCCCAGACGTTGGCTGTTTTTGGCAATTAAGCCGTTAGCCGCGCGCAAAATCGTGCCGGTTGAGCGATAGTTTTCTTCCAAGCGCACAACAAGGGCGTCGGGATATTGTTCTTGGAAGTTCAAAATGTTTTCGACAGTTGCGCCGCGAAAACGGTAAATACTTTGGTCATCATCGCCGACAACGCAAAAGTTTCGATGTTCGTCTGCCAGCGCCGATGCAAGCAAATACTGCACATGGTTGGTGTCCTGATATTCGTCAATCATAATATAGCGAAACTTTGCGCGATAGTAATCAAGCAAGTCTTCGTTGGTCAGCAATAAGTTGACAGCATGGCACAAAATGTCATCAAAATCAAGCGCATTTGCGTCACGCAATGCCTTTTGGTAATGTTTATAGAGTTTTGCGATAGTTTGTTCAAACGCCGTTTCGTCGTGCAATTGGGCGTATTGTTCGGGCGCAAGCAGCTGGTCTTTCGCCTTGGAAATTTCGGTCAAAACAGCGCGCGGCGGACAGTCGTTTGGGTCGATATTATGCTCGTTCATGATGGCTTTTAGCACACGCTGGCTGTCGTCAGCATCGTAGATAGAAAACGAGCGAGTGAATCCCACACGGTCAATGTCGCGCCGCAAAATACGCACACACGCTGAGTGAAACGTATGCGCCCAAACGTCGGCGGCTTGCTCGCCAACGCGCTTTTCCAGCCTTTCGCGAATCTCGCCGCCGGCTTTGTTTGTAAAAGTAATCGCCAAAATTTGCCACGGCTTGACGCCGCGTTCAATCATATTTGCAACGCGTTCAATAAGCACTGTAGTTTTGCCGCTGCCGGCACCGGCGAGAATGAGCAAAGGGCCGTCAACATGGTCGACGGCCTGTTGTTGTTTGTCATTTAAGGTAGGGGCAGAGTGTTCGGTTTGCATAATGTTCTCCTGTCAAATGGATATATTTGTTATTCTATCACAAAATGACAATACTTGCAAACAAAAAACTTGACATCGGCTCGGCATTATGATACGGCTGTTTCGCTAATGAGAAGGCGGGAAATCTTTATTTGGGGAAGTTGGCATGAAAGAAAAAATCATTGAGTTTCTGCTAAATAATGCTGAGCCGTCTATTGTATTAAGGTACTTGCTTATTCGCTAATCGGAGAAAAACGCCTCGGAGAATGGTATATATATCGATTCGCCCACGCATAAACAGCGTAGTTGCCTCATAGACTGTCCTAGCGAACGAGAAGAGAGGCAATAACATGAATTGGAATATAAACGCCGTCACCCTTTGCGGCAAGGTGATCAGCGCGCCGCAAGTGTCGCATACGACACACCGCGAAACGTTTTATGGCTTTGTGTTGGAAAGCCGTCGCTTGTCAGGTATTGACGATTATGTGAAAATCATTTGCCCGGAATCAATGTTAAAAGAAGCTGCCGTTGACATTGGCGACACGATTGCCGTGCAGGGTGCGTTGCGATCGTATAACAACAAGAGCGGCATTGGCAATCGTTTGATTATTACGGTGTTGGCGCAAAGTATTATACACAGCCAAGGCGAGCCACATAATATTGTCTCATTATGCGGAACGCTATGCAAAGCACCTGTTTTTCGTAAAACGCCGTTAGGGCGCGAAATTTGCGATATGCTTTTGGCAGTCAACCGTCGTTACGGACGCGCCGACTATCTTCCGTGTATTGTATGGGGTGGGCAAGCGCGTGAATTCGCCGATTGTGAAATTGGAACGAAATTATCGATTGAAGGGCGCATACAAAGCCGTACATATCAAAAAATAGAAGATGGTATAACAGTAGAAAAAATAGCATACGAAGTATCGATTGGGAAAATTGAGATATTTGATGAAATAATTGGCAACGAAGAAGGATATCACTGAGTATAAAGCACAATGTGATGGCACACACTATCATCGCGCAATGCCTTTTGACATCAGAAGGAGATAAATACTATGGCTAACCAAGCTCTTGTACCTGAAGCAAAAGAAGCGCTCAGCCGCTTCAAAATGGAAGCTGCCCGCGAAGTTGGCGTTAACTTGAAACAAGGTTACAACGGTGACTTGACAGCACGCCAAGCCGGATCGGTTGGCGGCCAAATGGTCAAAAAAATGATTCAAAGCTACGAACAAGGCATGAAGTAACTCACGCCCTACCGTAATAAAAAACCGCCCGTGAGGGCGGTTTTTTATTACGGTATAACCCTAGGTTATGGTTGGTTAACCGCGCCCGTAAACAGCACTTGCGCACCGCCGTCTGCCCACTGGTACAGCACGAAGACAAAAGGTCGATCGCAAATCATTTCAAAGGGTATAGCTGGTTCCGGCTCCTCGGGGATGCCGTCATTAACAGCCTCCATCACTGTTACAGCGGCGGCAGTTGTTCCTTTTTCGTCGACTTCAATCACGGATTTTTGCACGACTTGGCCAAGCCGTACAAAGTCGCCACTTTCAATCAACCCGCCTATTGTCGGCCCGGTGAGTGGGTTGAATAAGGGAACGCCCAAGGCGTCCAAAGTTTCTCCTAAACCATCAAGCCGGTTTTCGAGGGAGAAGCGGGGCAAGAGCAACCGTCCTGTGGCATCGGAATCACCGTCTGCGCGAATTTGCTCAAAGCGTTGGTTGGTCATGCCGGCAAGCAGGTTGTTGGCGTCGCCGTCACGGGGCAGCAGAACCATCATGCCGCCGCCGTGTGTAAAGCGGAGTTGTGTAGCTTGCAAATAGGCATCCTCGAAGTAAAATTGCCCGTCGCCTTGCCGCACCATAAAGTGCGCTGTTGTTTCGCCCGACGGCGCGTGGAAGATGTCTTCAATGGTTGCCGAAGGACTAAATTCCCACGACCAACGATCGGAGAAGTAGATGGCGTTGGCAATGGCGACAATGGCATATGGGCTGAATTCTTCAATAATGTCACGGATCAGCCCGTTCGTTTGCTCATACGCCCAAGTATTGACGGCATCGACAGCGATTTGTGAGCTGAAATTGACATTAAACGCTGCACCGCGGAAGTAGTCCATAAATATCTGCGCGAAGTTTTGCCGCAATCTGACGCTGTCGTCAACGAAAATGGCGTTGACAATGCGGAGCGGGTTATGGAACTCGTCGAGCCAGTCGTTTTCTTCGGCGGACTGACGGGCGCTCTCGCGGTTGAGGGAGAAGAGCATACGGGCGGCGGCACGGTTGACATCGTCAACGGAAATGCCCGCAATGCCGAGGGCTTCGAGTAGTTCGTTGATATGGGCTTCGGTGGTGGCATTGAGCAGCGCAGCAAGCGGCAACCAAACCGAGTAGGGAGATACGATCAGATTTTCATCGCCTAATTCTTGCGCCAGCGCGGCACTCAGCCGAAACGCAAAGTCGTTTGCGCCCTGCGCCACCCCGGCGGCAGTTTGCGGGTTGAGGTCGGGATTGTGCAGCCCTGTGTCATTGACCGGGGCTGCAACAGTGTTGCCGTTTTCGCTGATGTCACGACAGCCAAAAAGGGGAAGCAACGTAAAAAGGATGGTCAGGAACAGTGCGAGTGTGCGTTTTTTCATAAGAAGCCTCCCAAAGTTGCATTGATAAATAATATTGCTTGATGTATAATACGTTAGCAGGGGGTATTGAAAATGAACAAAGAAATAAAAAAAGGCTTACTTGACGCCTGTGTCTTAAAGCTGTTGGAAGAAAAAGAGTCATACGGATATGCTGTTACAGCTGATATGCGGGAACTTATAGATGTAAGCGACTCGTCATTGTACCCGGTGTTGCGCCGTCTGGAACAATCGGGCTGCTTGACGACTTATCATCGTCCGTACAACGGTCGCATGCGGAAATATTATGAAATTACGCCTGCTGGATTGCGGTGCTTGGCGGAAATGCGGCGTGATTGGCAAGAGGTGATAGCAGTGGTGCAACATATCATGTAGCGGTGGCACACTTACATTAAATCTCGCCGCGAAATGCGTAGCAAACTTGCCCTGTTAAAAATAAATGCCCCTCGTCGTCTTGGTGGACGGTGATGTCACCGCCGGCCATACGGACGGTGACTGACGGCTGGCATTTTCGCTTGTCAATCATCAGCGCAGCAGCGGCGGCAGCGGCAGTGCCGTCACTGAATGTTTCGTTACCGGTGCGGTTCCATAGACGCAACGCTAAAGTCTTGAGGTCACTCGCTGAAACAAAGCCAACGTCGATACCGCCGTCCTGTGATGGGTCGCGTGACAGCTTTTGACCGAGTGACTCAACAGGCTCGCTGTACAGTTTGTCTTCCTCCATGAATATATATCGCTCACCGAGACTAACGCAATTCATCTTGAGATATGGGTTATAAATGGGAGGCTTGGTCATACGCGCCTGCCCCAAGTCAATGGTTACGCTGTACGCCTCTTCACTCCTGGATGGTGTGACCAACACTTCCTTGACACCGTGATATGTTTCGATGGTCATGGCGGTATTGCTGACGTGTCCGTCATCGTAGAGAAACTTTGCCGCGCAGCGTATTGAGTCGCCACAGAGTATGACGGCCGCGCCGTTACTCGTATACACTGAAATGCGCGCGTGTGCCACCGTAGACGGGTGCACAACTACAAGGGTTTGCGCGCCTATGCCAAGCCGCCGATCACAAAGGTATGGCACCGCAAGTACACTTTCATCGACAGACGAAGTGATGCCGTCAAGCAAAGCAATGTCATGCTGACAGGCATACATTTTAACAAAGTGCATAGCGTTGCCTCCAAAATATAAACGTATGTTATATTCATTGTAACATAGTATAGAAATCTTTTCAAGGCAGAAAACTTGCTCTTGCCTTTTCTTGTGTTTTGCCGTATAATGGCAAAAGTGAAACAATCAGAGGATGTGAATCAAATGACTGAAGCGCCTTATCGTGTCAAGCTGACAGACTTCATTAAAGAATTTAATTTAACGGTGCTGCATGAACCACCGCATATCGCCGATATTGAGATTACTACCGACGATGTCAACCGTCCCGGGTTGCAGTTGACCGGTTTTTTTGATTACTTTGAGCCGTCACGTCTACAGATTATGGGCAAAGTGGAGGCGACGTATTTAGAGACTTTGACACCCAAGCAGCGGCGTGAGAATTTTGACGCGCTCTTTTCGCGTAAAATTCCGGCACTGATTGTCAGTCGAGGCATAGAACCATGCTCTGAGTGTCTTGCCTCTGCAAAAAAATATGAAGTGCCGTTGTTGCAAACGCAGGAATCGACGGCGTATATCATGAGTGCCATGGTGGCGTCACTCAAAGTGTCACTGGCACCGCGTGTGACGCGGCACGGTGTGTTGGTTGAGGTTTATGGCGAGGGTATTTTGCTCTTTGGCGAAAGCGGCGTGGGCAAAAGCGAAACGGCAATTGAACTGGTCAAACGCGGGCACCGGCTGATTGCCGACGATGCTGTAGAAATCAAGCGCGTGTCGGCCATTAGCCTTGTGGGCAGCGCGCCTGAGCTGATTCGGCATTATATTGAACTGCGCGGCATTGGTGTGGTGGATGTGCGCCGCATTTTTGGCATGGGCGCAGTCAATCAGAGCGAAAAAATCGACTTGGTGATTCACCTTGAAATGTGGGATGATAAGAAGCAGTATGACAGGCTGGGGCTCGACCAAATGACAACTGAGATCCTCGGCGTGGAGATTCCCAAACTGGAAGTGCCTGTCAAGCCGGGGCGAAATTTGGCTATTATCATTGAAGTTGCCGCTATGAATTTGCGGCATAAAAAGTTGGGCTACAATGCCGCTAAGGAGTTTACCGACAGAATCAGCCGCCATTTCGGACAGGATGGCAGCGACGACTGGGGGCAATCGTCTTGAACGTGATGATGCATGATTTTGCCTTAGGCGAAGAGCGCGGTCTCCGCCACGGCAAAACCAACAATAAATTGATTGCCGATTTGCATATACATACTAACGCCTGCGGGCACGCTACGCCCACGATTGAAGAAGCTGCCGCTGCGGCAAAACAAAAAGGGCTGAGCATTATTGCCATCACCGAACACGGTCCCGATGTGCATGACGCGCCGCCGCTTGAATATTTCGTTGATATTTCTCAAAATTATCCGCGCGAAATTGACGGTGTGACAGTACTTGGCGGCATTGAACTCAACATGATGCCAAATGGTTATGATTTACCCGATGATATTCTTGCGCAGCTGGATTTTGTGCTTTGCTCGCAGCATCAATGGTGTTACCCGCCGTCGGATGACCGTGAAGTCGTGACTGCCGATTGGATTAAAGCTTGCGAACACCCGCATATTGACGGTATTGCACATGTTGGGCAAAGCGATTATAATATTGGTTACGATGCCATAGTACGCGCGTGTGTGCGCACTGACACAGTGCTGGAAGTTAACAACACGTCGCTCCGCTTTGGGCGTGAGTCACGCGAAACATTTGAGCATTGGTTGAAATTGTGCGCCAAATATGATTGTCCTGTAATCGTTAATAGTGACGCGCATGATGCACGATTTGTCGGCAATGTTGATTTGGCGATGGACCTGCTGCAAGAGATTGGCTTTCCCGAAGATTTGGTATTGAATACCAATGAAACGAGGTTTCGGGCGTGGCTTGCGAGGCGGAGGAGGAATATATAGTGAGCAAAAAGGCCGAAATCGCCGCCGATCTCTTCCACAACAGTTTCAATTGCGGACAAGCAATTTTCGGTGCATTTTCCGAGGACTATGGACTGGAAAAAGACACGGCATTAAAAATTGCCGGCGGGCTCAGCAGCGGGATGCGAAGCGGTGAGGTCTGTGGTGCAGTGGCGGGCGCGGTGTTGGTAATCGGCCTGAAATACGGCCACACCAAGAGGTTTTGTTATGAACGAACAGAAGAATTCACGGCGAAGTTCAAGGAAGAAAACAAGCACTTAGCTTGCCGCGATTTGCTTGGCTATGATATCTCAACCCCCGAAGGCAGAGCAAAGGCCATTGAGGAAAATATGTTTAGAACGATTTGCGTTGATATGGTTGTCAGTGCGGCGGATATACTGGTTGAGCTGGGGTATTAAGCGTTACATTATAAAAGATATATATCAGGAGGAACATCTCATGCAACTCAAAAATGCAAAAGGTCACATCTACATCCCCGATGGTTCGGGTGCGGCGGCGGCTATGCAACGCACGACACACCTGTGCATTGCAGCACACCAAGACGACGTGGAAATCATGGCATACGGCCCCATTGTCGAGTGCTACAACGACAGCAATAAGTTTTTCAGCGCTGTTGTTATCACTGATGGCGCAGGCTCACCGCGGGACGGAAAATATGCCTCGATGACCGATGAGGATATGCAGCTTGTACGCCGCCAAGAGCAGGACGCCGCCGCAAAAATGGGGCGTTACAGTGCTATGCTGCAACTCGGCTATCCAAGCAAAGCGGCAAAGGCATCGGGCGACGGACAGTGCGCCGAAGAACTAGCGGCAATTATTAAAGCCTGTGCGCCGGAGTTTTTGTTTACGCACAATTTAGCCGACAAACACGATACACACGTTGGCGTAGCATTGCGTACAATCGAAGCTATCCGTTCACTGCCAATGGAATTGCGCCCAAAGAAACTGTACAGCATGGAAGTTTGGCGCGGCTTAGACTGGCTGCTTGACAGCGACAAAGTTGTGTTTAACACTGACCCCGAGCCGCAATTGGCATCGGATATTTTAGCCGTATTCGAGTCACAGTGCGCAGGCGGCAAGCGATATGATTTAGCCGCTATCGGACGTCGAGTTGCCAACGCAACATTCTTCGCCTCGCACGCCGTTGATACCTGTAATAGTTGCAGCTACGCGCTTGATATCACAGCGTTGATTTTAGATGACACCATTTGCCCGGTCGACTTCATCAAAGCACATATCGATAGTATGCGTGTTGATGTTGAGGATAGGCTTGCACGGATGAAGTAAATTGCCGAACCATCGTAGGGGCGAACACTGTTCGCCCGCGCGTGTTGAGGTGAAGTGAAAATTTGTATTAGTAGGTAGATAGGATAAAAAGATGATAAAGTCAATACTCGGTATTTCGTTTGATTGCCCAAACGCTAATGAATTAGCTGATTTTTATATGAACATATCAGGCTGGACAAGAGAGGAACTCTCTGGTGATGAGTGGGCAGGTCTTCGTACGCCGGAAGGCATTTTGTTAGTTTTTCAAACTGTGGAGGATTATACGCCGCCTGTTTGGCCATGGGAAAACGGAAAACAACAACAAATGGCGCATATAGATTTCTTTGTGGACAATTTGCAAGAAGTTGAAAAATTGGCTTTATATCATGGCGCAAAAAAATCTGAGATTCAATTCTTTGATACATCGACTGTGATGTTTGACCCTGCCGGACATCCTTTTTGTTTATCAACAGTCAAAGAATAATATCCACTAATAAGCATTTTCTGCATTACCGGTTCAGGATGAGTAAACATTACAATTAAGGAGAAACTATTATGCAACACCATGGAATTGACATCAATGTCAAACACATTCCCGCACTGAATCCCGGCTTTGTGCCACTGTCGGCGTACAATCGCGCTTACGCCAAGCTAGCGACCCAACCGTTCGCCATCGCCATCGAGCGTGAGAATGGACAAGTTTTTACATTGGAAACCAAAATTATTGGTGATGGCAAGCATAACGACGCCGACAACGCCTATGCAGAACGCATGGTTAAACTGCTGCTGTGGGCGATTGGCGGGTTTAGAATCACCGTTTGCGGCAGCGACAGCATTGCCGCGCACATTAAAGAGCAATACAGCCCAACGGGCAAGCGCGCATTCGACAACGCCTTTATGGCGCGGGTCTACGAACGTGATTTTGAGGTGAACAGCTTGCCGTACGGGCAGCGTCCGCAAACGCACGAGGTCACCACCGCGCTGAAACGCGACTTGTCGGGCTGCCGCATTGGCTTTGATGCCGGCGGCAGTGACCGCAAAGTCTCGGCAGTTGTTGATGGCGAGGCGATTTACAGCGAAGAAGTTGTTTGGCATCCTAAAATCACAGCTGACCCGATGTATCATTTCAATGGCATTGTCGATGCCATGAAGACTGCGGCCAGTAAAATGCCACGTGTCGATGCCATCGGCGTGTCATCAGCCGGCATTTATGTGGCTAATCGAACGGCAGTTGCGTCACTGTTCTTGAAAGTCGAGCCCGATGATTTTGAGCGCGTAGTTAAGGATATTTACATCAACGCCGCCAAAGAAATCGGCGATGTGCCGCTCGTCGTGGCAAACGACGGCGATGTGACGGCACTGGCAGGTGCAATGGGACTTGGGGAAAACAATGTGCTTGGCATTGCCATGGGCACAAGCCTTGCGGCGGGATACATTGACGGCAACGGTAATATTACCGGACGACTTAACGAGTTGGCGTTTGCGCCGGTCGACGGGCAAGATAATGCCTTTGAAGATGAGTGGTCGGGCGATATCGGTTGCGGTGTAAAGTGCATGTCGCAAGACGGCGTGGCACTACTTTGCCCCGCAGCGGGTATTGAATTGCCGGCTGATGCGACACCGGCAGAAAAATTGACCTTTGTGCAAAATCTAATGAAAGACGACGACGCGAGAGCCGCCGCAATTTTTGACTCGATTGGTGTGTATCTTGGTCATGCGCTGGCATTGTGGCGCACGATTTATCCCATGCGCCACGTGTTGTTGCTGGGGCGCGTGATGAGTGGCAAAGGCGGCGATATTGTCATTGAAAAAGCGCGTCAAGTGCTTAAAGACGACTACCCCGAAATCGCCGATTTGAATTTGCTGTTGCCTGATGAAAAGACGCGCCGTGTCGGTCAAAGCGCAGCTGCGGCGGCGTTGCCGTCGATTGGCTAGATAAATGACTTTGCAGGGGGGGCGGGGTTCACCCGCCCCTACGTTAATTTTGGAGGATTTTCCATGTACACCATAGGCATAGATGTTGGCGGCATGAGCCTTGTTGCCGGCGTAGTGACCCGTGAGGGAAAACTGCTGGGCAAAGCCAGCCTGCCCACGCGCCAAGACACTGACCCGCAATTGTTGGCTGATGACTTGATTGCCATAGCGCGTGAAGCTTGTGTTAAAGCGAACGTTGACACGGCAGACATTGACGCTATTGGGTTGGGCTTTCCCGGCTCGGTGGATGCCGATACCGTGATTTACTGTTGCAATATTCCGTCGTTGCAAGAGCCTGTCAAGCTGCCCGCCATGATGCGCAAGCAATGGGATGTGCCAATTGCATTAGAAAATGATGCCAACGCCGCTGCGCTCGGCGAGGCGAAAGTTGGCAGCGCAAAAGGTTGCGACGATGTGCTGTTTATCACGCTCGGCACAGGTGTTGGCGGCGGCATTGTCATCGGCGGCAAAGTGTATGCCGGTTTTAACCATCTCGGCGGCGAACTTGGGCATATGGTTATTGTGTATGACGGCGAGCCTTGCGGTTGCGGCCGTAAAGGTTGCTGGGAATCGTACGCTTCAGCGACGGCACTCATGCGCATGACACGCGAAGCTATGGAGGCTTATCCGGACAGCCGCTTGTGGCGTCAAGTAAAAACACTTGACGGCGTGAGCGGGCGGACAGCATTTGACGCCATGCGCGACGGCGACGAAATCGCAAAAGGCGTTGTGTTGCAGTATATGGAGATGCTTGGCTGTGGGCTGGCAAATATGATCAATATTCTCGAACCAGAAGTCGTCTGTATTGGCGGCGGCATTGCTAACGAGGGAGATGCGCTAATTGTGCCGCTAACAGCCATTGTCGAACGTGAGAGTTATAATAAGACAGCGAAAAAGGCAGTCATTCGCACTGCGGCGTTAGGCAATGACGCGGGCGTGATTGGTGCAGCATTGGTGGCAGTGGGTTAGTAGAAAATTTATATTTGCAAAGGCGTGTTGAGGTGAGTATATGATTCGTCATACAGTTGAATTAACAGTGCCAAACGCGACAGCGAAGCAATTTTTTGATTTTATGAGTAACCCTTGCGACCAACGATATAGTGAATGGTGGCCGGGGGAACATTTGCAATTTCACATCGTTAAACACGGCAAGGAAAATCATCTCGGCGATGTGGTTTTTATGGATGAGTACTTGGGTGAAAATCGCCGATTGACTTTCTATGCAGTTGTGATTACAGCAAGCCACGCAAATAAAATCGAATGGCAGATGAAAAAAGCAAAATTGCGACTTCCGGCGATAGTGGAATTGGAGTTAAATGACACTGATGAGGGTGTTCGTCTAAAGCACGAGCTACGAATTGGTTATTCCGGCATAGGGAAAGTTTTTGACCCATTTATTAAGTTATATTTCAATAAGTCTTTTCAAGAAGCACTTGAAAAACATTGTAAAATTGAGTGGTTTAAGTTAGCCGAATACCTTATAGTATAAGCATTTTCCAACACAGCGTATAAATCAACACACCTGCGCGTAACATGAAAGGAGAGGTGGTAGCTATGGATGCAATTCAAAACGTGACGGCGGCTTGGGAAACACAGGGGCGAAAAGCCTTACGTGATGAGCTGTTAAGTCGTCACACCACCTTTCACGTCGGCGGCGCAGCACCACTGATGTTGTTGCCGCAAACCGTAGATGAGCTGTTGATAGCATTGGAATTATGCCGCAACGCAAATATTCCATATTTCCTGCTGGGCAACGGCTCAAATATCCTGGCCGCCGATGAGGGTTGGTCAGGCGTTATCATTAAGACAAAAGACGGTTTGCAAGAAGTATCACTTGACAGCAACGACGGTGAAGGTGTTGTTGCTGACTGCGGTTTAATGCTCTCGCGTGTAGCGATTTTCGCAGCAGAACATAACCTGGACGGCATGGCTTGGGCACACGGCATCCCGGGCACGGTAGGCGGTGCGGTCAAAATGAACGGCGGTGCGTATGATGGCTGTATGAGTGATATCGTGTGCGGCGTTGATGCGGTCACCGCGGATGGCAAGCAAATTTACTTGACAGGCGAAGAATGTCAATTTTCTTATCGACATTCTATATTTATGGATAAAAACTGGACAGTGTTGCGCGCTCATTTCAAATTGAAACGAGGCCAAAAGGCAACCATTCAAGCGCGAATGGAAGAGTTGCAAGGCAAGCGCAAAAAAAGCCAGCCATTGGAATTTCCAAGCGCGGGCAGTTATTTCAAACGTCCGCCCGGATATTACGCGGCGGCATTGATTGATGAGTGCGGGCTGAAAGGCTACCGTACAGGCGACGCGCAGGTGAGCGAAAAACATGCTGGATTTGTTATCAATTACGGAAACGCCACGGCGGCGGATATGATTGCCTTGGAAATGCATATTAAAGCGACCGTTAAGGCACAAACAGGCGTTGAGTTGATATGTGAAGTGGTCAAATTAGGCCTATGATAACGTTCAGCCAGCAAGTCAAGCAAGAGCTGTGTGCCGTGATTGCGGACAGGCCGTGCTGTCGGCGTGCATTGCTATATGGTATATTGCTGTTCGGCCATACATTTTCACGCAATGAGGTAAAAATTGTTACGAAGTACGATTGTATTGTTTCTATTTTCCAAGAAACGACGCAAGAACTGCTTGGCTTCTCTTTTGAGCAGAAAGTCATGGGCGACGGCAAAACCGTACTGTCATTGCGGGATAAAACGCATTTGTACGCACTGTTTGACCTTTATGACTACGGACACTCGATGTCAATTGCACTGCACATCAATAACGCGTTGTTGGAGGACGAGTGTTGCCGCAGTACTTTCTTGCGCGGTGCGTTTCTATCGGCGGGGGCAGTTAATGCGCCGATGACAGATGAGTTACGGACAACTACGGAAAAATTTCATCTTGAAATTTCGGGCAGCCATTACTACGTTATGCGCGAATTTTTGGCGTTGTTGCGCGAGATGGCGTTAGACCCGCGTCTGACACGACGCAAGTCGGGCTATGTTATTTATTTCAAAGCGGCTGAGGCAATTGGCGATGTGCTGCTGCTGGCGGGCGCGCAATCGGCCTACATGACGGTCGTAATGGCACAGATGGAGCGGCAGTTGCGCAATGACGTAAATCGCAAAGTCAACTGCGAAACAGGCAACCTCACCCGTATTGTCGAGGCGGCGACACAGCACCGCATTGCCACACAGAAACTCATGGACAGCGGGGCATTTGCAGCATTGTCCGAAGACTTACAAAAGACTGCCATGTTGCGTGTGGAGAACCCTGAATGGTCATTGTCGGAGCTGGCAGAGGCCTTGAGTATCAGCAAATCAGCGTTGAACCACCGGTTGCGAAAAATTGTACAGTTAAGTAAAGAATAGAGTTGTCGTATATGGGGCGTAACAGGGAGGAGAAATAATCATGCTGGAACAGATTTTTGACAAACTCGACATGTCACAGGAAGCACGCAATGTAATGGCGGATATGCGCGGAAAGTACGGTGAGTTGCAAGACTTGCAGAACGACTTGTTCAATGCCGATGTTTCGGAAGAAACATTGGTTGAGAAAACCAGTCAACGCGCCAAGGAGTTGGGTGTTCATGAGTATACGTTTGCACTCTATTTGTTGGTGATTTCTGCGAAGAAGCTGCGTGAGCGATACGATGAGCAAGGAATCAGTGACGAGATTTTCTGGGATTCACTGATGGACATCAAATACAAGATGCGTGAGTGCCAAGAAGTACATGGCATTATCGGCACATTCGTCTTTGGTTGGTTCTCCGGCTTTTATCGTATGCAACGGTTCGCTTTAGGGCGGATGCAATATGATATTGCTAAGTATTGGTGGAAAACGCCCTACGAAAACGGCGATTTGCACATCGAAAAAGGGTATCCCATACTAAGCTGCCATATTCCGTCATCGGGCGAACCTTTGACTAAAGCGGTCAGGCTTGATTCCTATCGCAGAGCCTACGAATTCACCGCCGGCATGGACGGGTACCGCCCACTTGTAATTATATGCGACACATGGCTTTTTTATCCGGAACACAAGAATTTCTTGCCGAAAAATTCAAATATCCTTGACTTTATGGACGACTTTACCATTGTGGAACACGTTGAAACCGACGGGTTTCCCGATGCTTGGCGTATTTTTGCCGCAGCAAGCAAACTACCGCCCGAGCAATGGCCAACCGACACATCGCTGCAACGTGCCTTCGCCGAACGCGTGCGAGCAGGGTTGCCGACCGGCCTGGGGCGTGGACTTCTAATTTTTGATGGGGAGAACATTGTGCATGGCTGAAATGTGGGATATGCTAGATGAGCACGGCAACAAAACCGGGCGCTTGATGGAACGCGGGGCACCGATGGCGGACGGTGAATATCACTTGATTGTGCACGTTTGGATTATGAACCCCCAAGGCGAGTTTTTGATATCCAAACGCACGCCAAACAAGCCGTGGCCGAATCTCTGGGAATGTACCGGCGGCAGCGCGGTCGCGGGTGACAACAGCTTGACAACGGCGAGTAAAGAAGTGCAAGAAGAACTTGGACTGACGCTTGACCCCAAGAACGGGCAGATGTTTAAGCGATATAATCGAAAGCATTATGAAGTGCAGCATAACGACATAAGCGATGTCTGGCTCTTTCGGCAGGATTTTGATATCAATGACGTTGTGCTGCTGCCCGACGAAACGTGCGATGCCGTGTGGGCGAGTAAATCAACCATTTTGCAAATGATGGAAGACGGTACTTTTATACCCAAGCACGTATACCCGTACATAGATGAATTGTTTTATTTTTGCGATAAACCGTTTTGGGAAATCGGGTATCACGATAAAAATGTTTCGACTTTCTCGAAAGGCGCGACTGCCGATGTTGCGGCTTTTCATCAAAACTTCAAGTCTAATTCGCGCATTCTTGACGTTGGTTGCGGCGAGGGACGTAACTCTATCTTCTTGGCCGAACAAGGACACACAGTCGACGCATTTGACTTGTCTGAGGCGGGCATTGCAAAGGCGAAAGCCATTGCTGCTGATAAAGGCGTTGTTGTCAATTTCACGGCTTGCGATGTTGGCGATTACGTTTTAGGCGGTGACTATGACGTGATTTTATCGCACGGCGTTTTGCACTTGCCGGAGAAAGCTGTGCGGGATAAGTTTATTGCTAATATGCAAACGCACACTAAATCGGGCGGCTACAACCTCGTTGACGTGTTCACCAACCGCGTGCCTGCCACGCCGGATAATGCGCCGTTTACCAAGAGCCTGTTCGACATAGGCGAATTGCCTGCGAAATATGACGGCTGGACAATACTTTCGCACGAAGAATTTACATTTTGCGATGCGCACCCCGGCGGCGTTTCACACGAGCACGCAAAGGAGCGAATCACGGCGCAAAAACCGTAGTGGCGGCCTGCGTTCGTCCGTCACCCAAAAACAGCAAGAGCAGAGCCCTTGCCCTACAAAGGAGAATTTTATGAAAAAAATCCTCACACTTACCGCAATCCTTGCCATTGCGTTGCTGCCAATCACCGCGTGTAACAGCAGCAATGCGCCGCTTCTTGCGCCTACGCCTGTGCCGACTATGCCGGATATTCCGCAGCCGCCTGAACCCGTGGCGAACCAACCCGCGGTGATTCATTACGAACATATCGAGGGCGGGAAATTCCTCTTTGTCAACGGACCTGAACCCATTGACCGCCAAGATATCGCCGAGGTTGGTATCAATCTGTACGAAGGCGAATTTGATGGCTCTTTGCACCTCTGCTTCTATCACAATAACTACATGGGGACAGGCATATATTACGGTATACATTTCCATAACCCCAACGATCAAGCGGCAACACTGACGCTAAAAAACCACGGTGCGTCTTTCGGTTGGACAACCAACAGCGAAACCATCCGCCTGTGGTACTACACCGCCGGCGTGAGTACTGACTACACAATTGCGGCGGGCGACAGCATGTGGCTCTTCTTTACCGATAACGAAGACCTGCCACGCAGAGAATACGGCGCACGAACATTTACGACAGAATGGGACCCTATTGCCAATCACATCTCACATATGAACGGCACTTTCGACGGAAAAATGCGCGTATATGGTAGCCGTCCACTGGAAGTGCGCGTCATGTCGTGGGTGACGGAAAACTTAAACGATTTTGATCCATTTGAAACAGTATACCCCAACTCTAAGCATTGGCTCGGTACAACGGGCTATTCGCCGTATTTGGGCGAAGTGGCGGCAACCATGGCATGGACGGTTGACGATACAACTGCGCCCGGGCGCATGCCTGTCAGCATTAGCGGTCACGTCGACAATCGCTGGACAACGCATGCCGTGTCGCGCAACCGTTATGTTGTCAACCAAGACAGCTTGCCGTTAACGGTACTGTACAATGACCAAGAACACGTCTTGACGCCCGACCGTCCCGACATTCGCTCGGGTCAGTCATGGCCGTGGGCGAACATTGGCGTAATTTACCACCACTATATGTTTTTTACCAACAACAGCAGCGTCCCGCGCGTGTTTGCGGCGTACATCGAGCGCGGCGCAGGGCGCAACGCCTATATGGGCGCGTATTCGCCGCTGAACGACCCGGCGTTCCAATTATTGCCATTCAGCGACATCAACAACTGGCTCGATCATGACCAACTCATTGCGGAAATTACTGTTATGCCAGGCGAAACAGGCTTTTTGCCGTACGAATTCAGCATGGGCGGACAATCGCATAATCTTGTGGGGCATTACGTCGTTATGCGTGACGCGGTGACGTTTGAGAATGTCGAGCGCATGGATTTTTCGATTGTTGAAGATGATGAATTGCCTGAAACTCAATCAGTGACGTTTCGGAATACTAGCGGTATTGAGCATGATCGTAAAGAACTAAGAATTTCTTACAGGCTTGCCGGCGATACACCAGAGGCCTTTACATGGGGTGTTACCGATGGAGATATACTGGATGAGCAATGGGTTTTAGGTGTAAGGCCTGCATATGGGCTGGCAGCTGGCGTGTACGAAGCCACATTTGAGGCATTTAATATCGATACTGATGAAATACTTGGTATATTTCCAATCCGCATAGTCGTCCACGCACAAGGCGTTTACGATTACCTCCCGCTCGTTCCTATTGATGCATGGACGATTCACACCGGTAACTCTATAGTCAACGTCGAATACGGGCCGCTCAACGCTGACGGTGTGCCATCCTTGATTTTCAGCAACACCGCAGGGCAATGGCCGGCGGCAACCGGCGCGCTGAAGTGGGGAAGCGGCATACATTTTCCGCTCAGTGAATGGGGCAACATTGTGCTGGAATTTGACGTTGAAGTCAGCCACAACGCCAGCATTGTTCTGTTGACGCAAGGACCATCCTTGCCGCAAAACCGCATACCGATAACACAAGTCATGGCGCAATTCAACACCTTAGACGAGGGCGGCCTTGACGGCGACGATTTGCGGCGCGGGCGTTACGTCGGGCGCGTATGGCTGGACGATTTAATGAATATCCGCGACCAACTGCCGACCGAATATTATTTCCTTATGCCACCAATCGACGATGTTTACATGGACGGTTGGCGCGTGTTTGCCATCGGTCCTTCACCTGCGACGGTAACAGTCAATCGGTTGCGGTTTATACGGGAGTAAATTATGACACCATTCACCCACTTACATTTACACACAGAATACAGCCTGCTCGACGGCAATTGCCGCATCGTGCCGTTGATGAAGCGGCTCAAAGAGCTGGGACAAACGCACGTCGCCATCACCGATCACGGCGTGATGTACGGCGTGGTGGACTTCTACCGCGAGGCGATCAAGAATGATATCACGCCGATTATTGGCTGTGAAGTCTACGTTGCATCGCGTTCGCGGCACGATAAGGAACACGGCAAGGACAGCGAATCACACCACCTCGTATTACTGTGCGAAAACGATACCGGCTACCGCAATTTATGTAAAATCGTTAGCTTTGGTTTTATCGATGGCTTTTACGGCAAAGCACGGGTCGATTACGAATTGCTGGAACGTTACCATGAAGGTTTGATTGCGCTGTCAGGTTGCTTGGGAGGTGCTGTGCCGCAACTATTGCTCAACCGCGACTACGAGGGCGCATCACGTGAAGTTGGGCGAATGGTCGAAATATTCGGGCGTGAGCATTATTTCCTTGAAGTACAGGAACACGGACAACCCGAAGATAAAATCGCCAATGCCGGATTGAAACGGCTGGCGCAGGAACATGACTTGGGGCTCGTTGCCACCAATGATTGTCACTATGTCGAAGAACAGGATGCCGAAGTGCAGGATATTTTGCTCTGCGTGCAAACCAACAAAACAGTTGACGACCCCGACCGCATGAAATTTTCTTGCACCGACCTATACGTCAAAAGCGGCGACGAAATGGCGGCCATGTTCCCCGATATGCCGCAGGCCATTGAAAACACGATGAAAATTGCGGCGCGTTGTCATGTTGAATTCGATTTTAATACCACGCATATGCCGCACTTTTCATTGCCTGAGGGCGAGAGTGACTCAACCACCTATTTGAAAAAGTTGGCGCTTGAAGGCTTTGCCGAACGTTACCCCAACGCCAACGCCGGATACCGCGAACGCTTACAGTTTGAATTGGACGTTATTGCGAATATGGGCTATAACGACTACTTCCTTATCACAGGCGACTTTATGGCATATGCACAGCGCAACGGCATTCCCGTCGGACCGGGGCGGGGGAGCGCAGCAGGCAGCATGGTTAGCTACTGCCTCGGCATCACCCACCTTGACCCCATGCGCTACGGGCTTTATTTCGAGCGATTTCTAAACCCCGAGCGCGTCAGCCTACCCGATATTGATATTGATTTTTGTATCCGACGGCGGCACGAGGTTATTGACTATGTTATTGAAAAGTATGGACACGACCATGTAGCGCAAATTATCACATTCGGTACAATGGCGGCACGGGGCGGCGTGCGCGATGTGGGTCGAGCGCTGGGCGTCCCGTATGGGCAGATAGATAGAGTTGCCAAACTGATTCCATTTGGGCTCGGCATGACGTTGGAAAAGGCATTGAAGCAGTCGAACGAGCTGCGGCAACTGGTGGATACAGACCCACAAATTGCCAAAGTCGTCACTACCGCACAAGCCTTAGAGGGTGTTCCGCGCCACGCCGGCACACATGCGGCAGGTATCGTCATTACGCAGGAGCCCGTCGTCGAACTTGTGCCGCTTGCAAAGAATGACGAGGCAATTGTCACGCAATTCTCCATGAACACTATTGCTGACTTGGGCTTACTGAAAATGGACTTTCTCGGCCTGCGCAATATCACTGTTATTGATGATGCGCTAACACTTATTCGCATCCACACACCCGACTTTGACATTGGGAAAGTGCCGGAGGACGACTTAGAGACATTCAAAATGTTGAGTCATGGCGATACCGAAGGTGTTTTCCAGCTTGAAAGTGCCGGTATGACAAGGCTCTGCATCAACCTCGGTCCACGCAGCATTGAGGATATTACGGCGGCAGTAGCATTGTTCCGTCCTGGTCCGATGGAACAGATTCCGCGTTTTTTAGAGAGCAAGCATAACCCTGAAAAAGTGCATTATCACCACCCCATGCTGCGCGATATTTTGCAACTTACACACGGTGTAATTGTCTATCAAGAGCAAGTTCAAGAGATTTTCAGAGCTTTGGCGGGATTTTCTTTGGGACGTGCTGACAGTGTGCGCCGGGCTATGAGTAAGAAAAAAATGAGCGAGTTGGCAAAAGAACGCCAAAATTTTATCCACGGCAATGAGGAACTCGGCATTGACGGTTGCGTTAAACGAGGTGTTGAGGCGGCGACGGCCAATTTAATTTTCGATGAAATGCTCAGTTTCGCTAACTATGCATTCAATAAGGCGCACGCCGTCTGTTATGCGCAAATTGCCTTCCAAACGGCGTACCTAAAACGTCACTACCCCAAAGAATATTTTGCCGCATTCTTGACAACAGGCGAATCGCCCGATGCCGTGAGCCATTACATCAAGTCGATTCGCGCGATGGGCATTGATATTTTGCCACCGGACATCAATAAGAGTTCGGCAAATTTTTCTTGCGAAGAGGACGGTATTCGTTACGGCTTAGCGACCTTGAAAAACCTTGGTCATGCCGCTGTCGATGCCATAATAAAAGAGCGTGATGAAAAAGGTGATTTTACCGATCTGTATAGCTTTTGTAAGCGTATGTTACATGCTGCGCCCAATAAAACAGCATTAGAGTCGTTGATTCTCTCCGGCGCATTCGACAACTTCGACGTGACCCGGCGCGGTTTGATGGACGCTATGCCAACCATTTTATCCGACTTGAACCGTGACAAACAGGCAAACGTAGCCGGGCAAATGGGCATGTTCGATGATGCCGAGGAAACAACTCAGCCCACACACTTTAACATCGCCGAATACAACGATTTTGACCGATTGGCACACGAAAAGGCTGTGACGGGACTATATCTCAGTGGGCATCCGATGCAATATTATCAAACCGAATTGGCGTTAATTTCACCGGTATCATTGGGCGATATTTTGCTCGATACCCAGCAAGAAGATGAGAGCGAAAATAGATTTTCCGATAATGAAATCGTCAGATTCGCTGGCATTATCTCATCATTTAAAACAAAAGACACACGAAACGGCGACTTGATGGCGTTTTTCATGCTTGAAGACGACAGCGGTGCGTTGGAATGTATGATTTTCCCGAAAATCTTACGTGAAATATCAGACATTGCCGGCAATGGTAAGGCAATCTGGGGCGAGGGTCGGCTATCCATTCGCGACGACAAGCCGCCGCAAATTTTGGTCAATTCATTACAATCACTCACGGGCGAAGTGCCGCAAAAGTTATATATCCGCATACCCAACCAGCGTTGCGAAGCCTTCCAAGCCCTGCCGCCGCTGCTCAAATCATTTCCCGGAATTTGGCCTGCCGTTATTTATGACGAAGAAACAAAGAAAAAGTTTTCTGCGCAGTGCTATCCTACGCCGTTGTTAATGCGAAAGCTGCAAGAGCTGGCAGGGGAGGGGAATGTGAAATTGACAGACATATAAATAGACAAAGGCCTTGCTTAAGCACAGCAAGGCCTTTCAAATATCATATAATTCCGGCTAAACGCTCTCAATCCGCTCCATCGTCACCATCACAATGGCAGCCTCTGCCTCCTCCATCGTAAATACACCACGTTCAATCAAGCGGTCAAGCACCGTTATATCTTCGTCGCGAAGCTCACCGAACAGTAAGTAAAACCCCAAATAAGCAACATGATCGCGCATAAACGGGTTTCGGAATTCCGTCATTTCAGCATAGGTGAAGAGTTCGATTTCAGTGGCAAAATCCGGTGCTGTTGTCCAGCGGAAACCGTCTTGTTCTTCGGTATAGCCTAAGGTGCGCAGCACCAACGTGATAAATTCCGGCATACTAATCAATCGCCCAAAGCCAAATTGTCCCTCCATCGTGCCGCCCATGCCACGCACATAGCCGCGTTGATGAGCGTAGGCAATATGCGGCCGTGCCCAACTGGGCAGATGATCATCAAACGGGTTGGGTAGGTCGGCTTCAACGGCAGCTTCTTCCAAGCCAAGGAAACGAATCATAAAGATAACAGCCTCTTCGCGCGTCAACGGACGGTTCAACTCAAAGCCGTTGTGCGACCCGCGGAACAGTCCTAAACTGCGAAGTGCGTGCGCGTGTTCGCTAAATTGCTCTCGATAAGTACGTTCAAAGCGATAGGTGCCATCAACGCGCAACACCGCATTGATAGAGCCGTTCACAGCGCGCCCGCCTTCAACTGTAAGGTAAATATGGTTGATAGTCATTGCCGTGCCCGGTTGCTGCTCAATACCTGTGGTTAAGTTGATGGCAGTTGTTGCAAGATATGCCTGACCACGCTCTAACACAAACGTAGAGCCTACGACAAGCGCCATTGTCATGTCATCGGGCAGTTGGATAAGCATATTGCGCGTCGTTGACATGGGTGCCATAGACATGCGGTGGATAGCATCACGGATTAAATTGCTTGATGATTGCACAATCATTTCTTCCGCGCTAGCGTTAGAGAAATGATTTGAAAGCATTGACATTTGATCGCGCAAGCGTGATTGCGTCGCCGCTATATCACTTTGGATTGCATTGTTTGCCGCCGCACGAATAGAAGGCGCAAATACATTGTCAACATACGAACGTGTGACAACAGGATCATTGGCGGTCGCACTACTGAGAAGCAGTGACACCAACAACACCAAAGAAAGCAGCAACGCAATTTTCTTCATAACAGCCTCCATTTTGCCATGTGTGAACTTTATAGTTTCGACATCACATAATCGGCAAAAGCGTCACTGGTCGCGCCTGTGTCTCGCCCAGTAATAACCAACTTTTTCTCTTCGTACATGCAGACGTTCAACGCTTTTTCCAAGCGCGAAGACTCGTCAATTTTGCCGATATGTTCGAGCAGCATCACCGACGCCCGCAACATCGAACAGGGGTCAGCATATTGCGCACGCCCTTCTTCCACCATGCGTGGCGCACTGCCGTGGATGGCTTCAAACATGGCGTAACGCTTGCCGATATTGGCACTGCCCGCTGTACCGACACCGCCTTGGAACTCAGCGGCCTCGTCAGTCAAAATATCGCCATAAAGGTTGGGGAGTACAAAAACCTCAAACGCCGTCCGACGTTTTTCGTCAACCAATTTTGCTGTCATGATGTCGATGTACCAGTCATCATAAGTGATTTCGGGGTAATTTTCGGCGATTTCTTCGCAAATTTTCAGAAATTTACCATCCGTCGTCTTGACAACATTGGCTTTTGTGACTGCCGTGACGCGCTTGCGTCCGGTCTTTTTAGCATGTTCAAACGCCAATTTGGCAATACGCTCGGTGCCACCAGTTGTCGTGACGCAGAAGTCGATGGCAATGTCATCATCGGCATGAATGCCTAAACTACCAACAGCATATGACCCCTCCGTGTTCTCACGGAAAAAGACCCAGTCGATATTTTGGTCAGGCACTTTTACAGGACGAACATTGGCGAATAAATCCAGCGCTTTGCGCATGGCGACATTGGCACTTTCGATATTTGGCCACGGGTCGCCGGCACGAGGAGTAGTGGTTGGGCCTTTGAGAATGACGTGGCAGGCTTTCAATTCTTCCAGCACGTCATCAGGAATGGCCCTATCGCACGCCGCACGGTTTTCAATCGTCAGACCATCGATGGTACGAAACTCGATTTTCCCGGCTGAAACTTCGGCCGCCAACAAGTGCTGCAATACACGCGCACTTTGTGCCGTAATGGCAGGGCCGATGCCGTCACCGCCACAAATACCGATAATGAGCGGCGCACACTTGGCGTAATCAATAAAGTCAGCTTGTTCCGCCATAGCCGCAACGCGGGCACGCTGCATATCAAGGATTTGATCAATGCGTTCGTGTACGAGTGAGTAGTTCATATGTAAGCTCCTCCGTAGAGGATACAAATACCGCTAACATCTAACTATACAAAATCTTTATTTTGTATAGTTGAGGGTAACACAATACCTGTTCCTCTTCTTTTTATCCCTCTCAGTATACTGCGTAAAAAAGATTATGTCAAGTGAAATGTTTAGGAATATTTCAACAATTCCGGCAAACAATAGGTGTATCGCTCAATTCTTAACGTTTAAGGAGGCCATCATGAAACGTCGCTTTATTTCAATAATTCTAGCCATCGTTTTGCTGCTCACCTTTGCTCCCGTCGCATTTGCGCAAACCATCGCCGAGTCGCCAACTGTGGAGATTTTCGCCAAGAACACCACCGTCGGCAATGAAATCGAATTTTCACGCAAAGATTTCACGTCACGCATTATCGGTGACGACAAACTACAGGGCATTATCATCACAGGTCTGCCCGATGCAGAAATCGGCAACTTATACGTCATGGAACGTCAATTGATGGTTGGTGAGGCTATCACAATTGATAATCTTGACAACTTGCGCTATACTCCTGCTGCCGACAGTGTTTCGCAAGCCAGTTTCAGCTTTTTGCCGGTCTTTTCCGGCGGCGTGAGCGTTGATAACGTGACCATCAATGTCGCAGTGCTAGAAGAACCAAATCAACCCCCTATTGCGCAAGACGTAACGTTGTCAACCTTCCGAAATGTTGCTATTACAGGTCAATTTAACGCCAAAGACCCCGACGGCGATCCGCTGACGTTTAGGATTGCCGGCAAGTCGCGCCGCGGTGAAGTCAAGCTTAACGCTGACGGCAGTTTCATTTACACCCCCTATCACAACAAACACGGACGCGACAGTTTCACCTACGTTGCCGTTGACTCGTACGGCAACACATCGGCACCCGCGAAAGTCGAAATAACCATTGCGCGTCAACAACCCAAAGTCAGCTACCACGACATGGACGGACATCCGGCGCATTATGCGGCATTGCAACTGGCCGAGGCCGGCTTAATTGTCGGCGAACAGGTTGGCGGACGACATTTCTTCCACCCCGATACACCGGTCAGTCGTGCGGAGTTTTTGGCATTGGCGGTCAATGGCCTGAAGCTTAGCGAAGTGACACCAACGTTGCGAACTGGCTTTGCCGACGATGAGGATATACCGGCATGGGCTAAGCCTTATGTCAACCTAGCCGTCAACGCCCGTTGGCTGAGCGGCGTTACGCAAGAAGATGGTCGGCGGGCATTCCAACCCGACTTCCCCATCACACGCGGTCAAGCAAGCGTATTGCTAAACAACGCACTAAATTTGCCAGATAGCGACATGGTGTATGCATTTGCCGAAGACAGTGCTGTCCCCTCTTGGGCGGCGCAATCGGTGACGAATATGCGTGAGAATGGGCTGTTTGACACGAATGATGTGCTAAATCTCGACGCACCTATGACACGCGCTGATATTGCCGTGATGTTGCACCATGTTGTGACGGCACAGCAAACGCCGCAGCCGCAACGTACGGGGGTGTTTGGGTGGTTGTTTGGGTAGATTCAGCATGGGCGGCAAGAGTGCCGCCCCTACATACCATTCAACCACAAGCGCATGCCTTCGGCTTGAAAATCTTTAAGCTTTTTGTATCCAAGTTTCTCATAAAATCCTGTTTGGTCGCGTGTTATAAGATTCACAAGTATTTGGTCAAAGTCTATGCTCAGTATATACTGCCTGATTTGCTCCATTAGCCCTCTGCCGATTCCTTTGCCTTGATAATCGGGATGGACAACAACATCCATAATCAACACTTGCGTGCCATCGGTAATCAACCGTGCCATACCTACTGCGTTACTATCAACTACTGCCGCAATGATAAAGTCAGATTTATCTAATGCATATTGCACACGCGCTTCAGATATATCACGCCATCCCACAGATTTACGTAGCTTGCAGTAATCTTCTACTGACAAGACGTTGTTGTATACGATATTCATAAATCACCTTTTTTGCATTAACTATAACACACACGCATTGACAAAACAATCCATTTAAGGGTATAATGGCTCGAACAACAGAAAATTTCGGAGGTAAACAACCATGTCCCAACTCAAAGGCGCCTGTATTATCGGGCAATCGGGTGGACCAACGTCGGTCATTAACGCCAGCGCACTTGGTGCGATTGAAACGGCACTCAAAAACCCTAATATCACCAAAGTTCTCGGTGCGGCACACGGCATTCGTGGCGTACTTGATGACGTATTGTACGACATGGGGCAAGAAGACCCTAACGAATTGTCACTGCTAAAGTATACCCCCTCCTCTGCCCTGGGCTCATGCCGCTACAAGCTGGCTGACCCTGATGTTGACGATACTGATTACAAGCGCATTTTGGAAATTTTCAAAAAATACGACGTGCGCTATTTCTTCTACAATGGCGGCAATGACTCAATGGATACTTGTAATAAAATCAGCAAATACATGCTCAAAAACGGATATGAATGTCGCGTTATGGGTATTCCTAAAACTATTGACAACGACCTCTACGGCACTGACCACTGCCCCGGCTATGGCTCGGCGGCGAAATATATTGCCACAAGCTGCATGGAAGTCTATCAAGACGCACGTGTCTACGACATCGGCATGATTACCATTTTGGAAATCATGGGTCGCCACGCGGGTTGGCTAACGGCGGCGGCGGCGTTGGCATCACATGGCGGTGCGGGTCCCGACTTGATTTATCTGCCCGAGCGCGAATTTGACATGGATGTTTTCCTCAAAGATGTGAGCGAGGTTTACAAGAAGAATGGCAAGGCGATTATCGCTGTTAGTGAAGGCATTCAAGACAAAGACGGCAAGTTTATTTCCGAGTATGGTTCAACAATGGCGACGACTAAGGACTCATTCGGCCACGCACAACTGGGCGGTTTAGCGGCGACGCTGGCGAATATTGTCAAAGAGCACACCGGCGCGAAAGTACGCGGCATCGAGTTCAGCTTGCTGCAACGCTGCGCAGCGCACGTTGGCTCGGGTACCGACATTGCCGAGTCTTACTTGGCAGGCCAAACAGCGGTTGAGCAAGCTGTCGCAGGTGTGACCGACAAAATGGTGGCATTCAAACGTCCCGAGTCGGGCGAATATAAGTGCGAAACCGTATTGCTCGATCTGACTTATGTTGCCAACACGGAAAAGAAAGTGCCTGACGCGTGGATTAACGCTGCCGGCAACGGCCTGACGCAAGATTACATTGACTATGCCCTGCCGCTGATTCAAGGCGAGACGGATATGGTAAAAGTTGACGGTTTACCGCGATTTGCGCGTCTCAAAAAGGTAAAGATATAAAGAGTGTCGCAAACACCCCTCAAATGCCGCAAAACCGCCGCAAAACGAACTGTTTTGCGGCGGTTTTTGTGTTTTGTACGGGCGTTTTTTACTCACTTACCCGTGTATAAACCTCTTCTTGCCATCCGCGACGAATGGTGAGTTGATTGTCTGTGATTTCAAACTCATCCCATTCGGCGCCATTTTCAAATGTACTTGGCGACATGAAGATTCTGCCACGATCAAGCTGCCATGAGAATGAACTTCCTTCGCTGCCGGGACTGCCGTGCCATGTTGTGCGCACAATGCCACCGCCGTTTTCGCTAAACGTGCGCCGAAGTGTGCCGGTACGAAGCATAGGCATGTCGTCTTCCCAGTCTGAACCGATCCAGCCGTAAACTTCGCGCTCCCATGTGCCGAGCAGTTGGCGCTCGAGTCCGGCCATACTTGAGCTGCTGGATACAAACAGAATACCTAAGGCGATAACCAATACCGCAGCAATAGCGATCATGGCAATCATTTTCGTGCGCCTGTGTTGCTTTGGTATTGGCTTCGTCGCAAGTCGCACACCAGGCGGCGGCAAGGGTTGTGCCGTTGATAAGGATTGCAAATAAGCAGCGACGTCAGGGGTGACAGCCGCAGTACCGCAGGCCCCGCAGAATTGCTTGGTCATTGGTTTGCCGCATTTTGTGCAGAATGCCATTTTATTCCCCTACCCTTTTTTGTTTTGCTCTCCCGGCGCGTCCTATATATCGACTTTTTTATGACGCCTCTTTACGCCGAGTGACCACAGGC
The DNA here is from genome assembly GCA_009780275.1 of Oscillospiraceae bacterium. NCBI lineage: Bacteria > Bacillati > Bacillota > Clostridia > Eubacteriales > Oscillospiraceae > Oscillospiraceae bacterium. The sequence continues at coordinate 53,952 of WRAI01000011.1, forward strand.
TCACCTTCGCCGTTTATGACAGCAGCAGTGATGACAACGCGTTCAATGCCAGGGTCGGTGGGTACATCGTACATGATGGATGTCATGGATTCCTCTAACACCGAGCGCAGGCCGCGCGCCCCAATGTTGCGTGCCAATGCCTTATCGGCAATGGCTTCCAAAGCCTCTTTTTCAAAATGCAGTTGTACGTCATCGAGGGCAAAGAGTTTACAATACTGTTTGGTCAACGCATTTTTGGGTTGCGTTAAGATACGCACTAAATCCTCACGTGTCAAGGCTTTTAATGCCGCGATAACCGGCAAACGGCCGACCAGTTCGGGAATGATACCGTATTTTACCAGATCGTGAGGTTGGATTTCTTGGAGAATGTTGGCCTCTTCGCGCTCTTCCTTGGTTTTTACAGGCGCATTGAAACCGATCGTGGCATTGCCCATACGGTTTTCGATGATTTTTTCCATGCCGTCGAAAGCGCCACCACAGATGAACAGGATATTGTCAGTGTTGATTTGCATAAACTCTGAGTGCGGGTGCTTGCGTCCGCCTTGCGGCGGCACGTTGGCGGACGTTCCTTCCAGAATTTTCAGCAACGCTTGCTGCACACCCTCGCCGCTGACATCGCGAGTGATGGATACATTTTCACTCTTGCGGGCGATTTTGTCAATTTCGTCGACATAGATGATGCCTTGTTCAGCCCATTCAATGTCGAAATCGGCAGCTTGGATAAGGCGTAACAGAATATTTTCGACGTCCTCACCAACATAACCAGCTTCAGTCAATGTTGTGGCGTCGGCGATGGCGAACGGCACATCTAAAATGCGTGACAACGTTTGCGCAAAAAGCGTTTTTCCACAACCGGTCGGGCCGAGAATTAAAATGTTGCTTTTTTGAATTTCGACATCCTCGCCTGTTTCGTCGAGGTTATAGATGCGTTTGTAGTGATTGTACACCGCAACGCTGAGTGAAATTTTTGCCGCCTCTTGCCCGATGATATATTGGTCAAGGGTTTGATAGATTTCGCGTGGTTTGGGCAGTTCGCGCTTTTCAGCGGTTTCAGTTGGCTTTTTGTCTTCAAACGACATTGGTTCGTCGTCCAAAATATTCAAGCACAGGCGAATGCACTCATCACAGATACACGCGCCGGGACCGGCTATCATACGCTTAACTTCGTCCTTTTTCTTGTTGCAAAACGAGCAGCGTACGGTTCTTTTTGCGTCATTTGACATGGAATTACCCCCGTGTTTTTGTCACGCCCCGTATACGGCGCATTACCATCAAAATTCCGCGACTATGCGAAAAGCGTCGTTTTCACGTTATCGCTCCAATTTTAATACGCGCCTACTCGGCGGCTCTTTATCCCCTTTTACTGATTACTTTGTCGACAAGTCCGTAGGCGACAGCCTCTTCGGGCGACATAAAGTTGTCGCGCTCGGTGTCGGTTTCGATTTTTTTGACGGTTTGGCCGGTCATTTGTGCCAGCATATCGTTGAGTCTCTTGCGAGTATTGACCAAATGCTCGGCATGAATACGCACATCAGTGGCTTGACCGCGTGCACCGCCTAACGGTTGATGGATCATGATTTCCGAGTTTGGCAAAGCGTAGCGTTTTCCTTTTGCACCGGCAGCAAGCAAGAATGAACCCATGCTCGCCGCGATGCCCATGCAGATAGTGGAGACATCGCACTTGATAAACTGCATGGTGTCATAAATCATCATGCCAGCTGTGACCGAACCGCCGGGGCTATTGATATACAACTCGATGTCTTTATTGGCGTCGCTGGCTTCAAGGTAAAGCAACTGTGCCACAACGAGTGAAGCCGTTGCATCATTGACCTCATCGCTCAAAATAATAATTCTGTCGTTGAGCAGGCGCGAGAAAATGTCATATGAGCGTTCACCGCGGTTAGTTTGCTCGACAACCATTGGTACCAATGCCATTGTTTTGTCCTCCATGTTATCATATTCTTAAAGTGTGGGTGATTTGTCACTATATCATATTGACAGTGCAAACTTTGTCATTATTCAGCCGGTACGTCAGCTTTTTCAGCTGTTTTAATAGTTGCAGGCTTTTTAGCGGCGGGTTTCTTTGCCGCAGACTTGGCACTATCGGTTGATTTCGCAGTGGGCTTTTTTGCAGCCGGTTTGGCTTCGTCAGTTGACTTTGCGGCTGTCGGTTTCTTAGCAGCGGGCTTTTTTGCAGGTGCTTTTTTTGCCGCAGCGGGCTTCTTCTCTTTTTCTTCGACAGCTTCAGTGATTTTTGCGCTTGCTTTAACGGCCTCTATGGCGGCTTGGACACGCATATCGCGAATCAATGTCTTTTCATCCAGCATATCGCGGATCTTTGATTCCTCTGTCCGATAATCGACAGCCATTTTGGCAAAGCGTTCATTGAGCTGCTCGTCAGAGATTTCGATTTTTTCTTCGTCAGCGACACGACTCAGGGCTAAGTTGGTTTGAACATTACGCTCAGCTTGTGTTTTAAACTGCGCCATCAGCGCCTCTTGGTCCATGCCGGTGATTTGTATGTAGGTATTCATATCGATGCCTTGTGAGGCCAGCTGATAGTTGAAGTCTTCCACAATGCGTTCGACAGCGGCATCAATCATCGACTGTGGGATATCAGCTTTGAAGTCTTTGAGTAGGCCTTCAATTAGCTGTTCCTCAACAACGCGATCAATTTCGGATTGCAAGCGAGCTGTTTTTTCATCTTTGATTTGTGCACGAAGTTCATCCAGGGTGTCACAATCGGACAAGTCTTTTGCCAGTTCATCGTCGAGTTCAGGCAATGTTTTGCCTTTGACTTCATGGATTTTTACTTTGAATACGGCAGGCTGTCCTGCCAATTCATCGCTGTGATACGGGTCGGGGAAAGTTACATCAACGTCAAGCTCATCGCCAGCTTTCTTGCCAACGAGCTGTTCTTCAAATCCAGGAATAAAGTTGCCGCTTCCAAGTTCCAATGTTTGATTTTGCGCCGTCCCGCCGTCAAATTGTTTTTCATTGGAAAAACCGGCGTAGTCCATAACAACGATGTCGCCGTTTTCAGCAGCGCGTTCGACAACCTCAACACGCGCGTTACGAGTGCGCAGGCGGTCGAGCTCGGCGTCGACTTCTTCGTCTGTGACGACAACCGGCCTTGACTCGGCAGTCAAGCCCTTATATGCGCCAATTTCGGCTACGGGACGTACATCGACGGTAGCTTCAAAAACAAAGCCGCTTTCGTCGACTGAGACCATATTGACATCGGCGCGACCAACAACATCTAGCTCAGCCGCATCCGCCGCTTGGCGGTAGGCGTCTGGGTAGCAGATGTTAATGGCATCTTCGTAAAAGAAACTCTCGCCGTACATTTTTTCAATCATTTTGCGCGGGGCTTTACCAGGGCGGAAACCTTGGATTTTGATTTTACCGACATTCTTTTTGTAGGCTTCCTCGATGGCCGCGTTGAAGTCTTCGGCCGATACTTCAATGGTCAGTTTCGCCTGATTTTTTTCGAGGGTTTCAACGTTTTTGAGTGCCATGTGTTGTACTCCTTGTATTTACTAATAATTTCTAACATATAATTATACCATAAGTTTTAGCCATTGTCAAAGTCGAAAGGGTTTAAAGTTCAAAAAGTCGGCTGAAATGAGCTGGTAGTCAAGTCCACCGCGGACACCGAGCTTGGCACGATTACAGCTTTTGCCGTGCAAATGCCCGTAAAAACAGCGCATGACGTTATATTCCAACATTAAATCGACGACTTCTTTACAAGTGTAGCTTTCAATCATAGGCGGGTAATGCAGAAAGCAAGTGACTTCTTTGTCTGGATATTTTTGCGCTTCTTGGAGTGAGGTTCGCAGACGCATTAGCTCACGATTCATTATTTTGGCGCTGTGCTCGCCGCGCTCTTCTTCGTAAAACCAGCCGCGTGTGCCGCAGAACACAAATTCTTCACAAACATGCGCGTTGTTGTGCAGGAGTTTGAACTTGTGTAAACCGTGTGCGTTCCAAAAGTTTTGCATTTTGTTGGCAGTTTCCCACCAGTAGTCGTGATTACCTTTGACGAGATAAATGGTTTTACAGTTAAAATTGTGGACGTACTGAAAGTCGGGCAAGGCTTGCATCAAGGTCATAGCCCAGCTGAAATCACCGCACAGCACAAGTGTATCGTCATCTGTCAGTACACTTAGCCCCTCGTTCAATTTTTCCATATAGTTCTGCCAACGTCCGCCGAAGATATCCATCGGCTTATTCATTGACAGGGAGAGGTGCAAATCACCGATTGCGTAAACTGCCAAAGAGAGCCCACCATTTCTGTATAATTTTTCTGCCTTTTGCCTACCATAATGATATCGTAAAAAAGGAGGCAATGTATCATGCACAATCAGCCAAATCAAAACAAACTCAACGGTGTCAGCTGCAGTGTGTCAACTTGCACGCACCACGGCCCGGGCAACATTTGCTGCGCAAAAACCATCAAAGTCGGCACGGAATACGCTGAAAGCAAGGCCGAGACGTTTTGTTCGACGTTTGAGAATAAGACGTATTGATTGCACTACGCTTATCTGTTTACAGCGCGATGAGGACATCGCGCCTTACATAGCGGCAAACCTCTCCACTACGCCGCGCATTTCATTGACGGCGACACATTCTGTAAAGCGGATTTTCTTGTCGGCTAATTTGGCAATGCTTTCCGGAACTTGCCAGCCTGTTAAGGCCGCTAAGGCTTGTTCATGATTGCCGTCAGTCCCCTCTCCCAGTGCCGACAATACGGCGCCGGCGAATTTGAATGGGCTGGCTGTTGAGACAATCAGCATAGGGGCATTATCGCCCGCTTCTGCTTTATAGCCTTGCGCCACATTGTAACCTACGGCTGTGTGTGGGTCGAGCAGGTATTGGTATCGTGCCCAAATGTCAGCGATGGTGGCTTTTGTGGTGGCTTCATCACAGGCCGCAGCGTAAAATTGTTCTTGCAGTTTAGCCTTTACATCATCATTGACGGTGTAATGTCCGTTGGTTTTTAGTTGCGCCATCCAGTTTTTGACGGCCTTACTGTCATTATTACTCAGTGCGTATAGTGCGCGTTCAAGATTGCTGGAAATTAAAATATCCATTGAGGGACTGACCGTTGTATAGAAGTCGCGGCGTTTGTCATATGTGCCGCTGTTGATGAAATCGGTCAATACGTCGTTTTGGTTGGAGGCGCAGAGTAATTTTCCAATCGGCGCGCCCAGTTGTTTGGCATAGTATGCCGCTAAAATGTTGCCAAAGTTTCCCGTTGGTACACAGATGTTGAACGTCTCGCCGATTTTAAGCTTATCTTGCTCAACCATATCGACGTAGGCTGATATATAGTAGACAATTTGTGGCAGAACACGCCCCCAGTTGATAGAGTTTGCGGACGAGAAGAAACAGTTTTGCGCAGAAAGTTGGGCTTGCAGCTCTTTGTCTGCAAAAATTGTTTTAATGCCGCTTTGCGCGTCGTCAAAATTGCCTTTGACGGCACAAACGCCGAGGTTTTCCCCTTCCTGCGTCGTCATTTGCAGCTGCTGTACAGCGCTCACACCGTCCTGCGGGTAAAAAACCATCGCTTTTGTGCCGTCGACATCACGGAAACCATTCATCGCGGCGATGCCTGTGTCACCCGATGTTGCCACTAAGATGCACGCCGTGCGCGTTTCACCAGTCTTGCGTAACGACGCTGTCAACAAATGCGGCAGAGCTTGCAACGCCATATCTTTGAAAGCATGGGTCGGGCCGTGCCACAGTTCAAGCAGACAGTCATCGCCGACGGTAACGACTTTAGCGACGGCCGGGTCGTTGAAATTACTGTATGCTTTTGCGCACAAAATTTCCAGTTCTTCGCAGGAAAATTCGGGCAAGAATAATGCCATAATGTTTGCCGCGCGTTGCGCGTACGTCATTTGGGCGAAAGTTTGCCAGTGCTCCGGCGTAAAGTTTGGCAATTGGCTTGGCAGAAATAATCCGCCGTCATCGGCCAGACCTTGCGCGATGGCTTGTGCTGCCGTTCGTTTTAGTGTGTTGTCGCGGGTACTGATGTAGTGCATGATTCCACCAACCTCATCATGTTCTTGTAGAATAACTTGTCTAGCTGTGCGGCCGTCCAGCCGCGCTTAGTCAGTATATCACACAATACCCCATACTCGTCAAGCCCTTTTACGCTGTTGACCATATTATAAGTACCGTCATCGTTGTAGCAACCATCCCAGTCGCCGCCCAACGCAATGATATTTTCACCGCTCAAATTCATCCAATGTTCGAGGTGTTCAACAACGTTTTCCCAAGACGCGTTATCGGTGCCGGCAACAAAAGGCGCGTATAAATTCAAACCGACAACACCATTGATGGACTGAATTTTCTTGAATTGCTCGTCTGTGATGTTGCGCAGATGGTCGCAGCACCGCCGTGAGTTGGAGTGAGAAAAAAGGACAGTGCCACCTGTTTCTTGCGCCACATCGAGGGCATCTTTGATAGCAGCGGCTCCTGCGTGCGACAAGTC
>WRAI01000012.1 GCA_009780275.1 Oscillospiraceae bacterium
AACAAAAAATCGGCGTTAGATATGTTGGCAAAAGCCATTCACATATCCAACGCCGAAATTGCCATCAGCTGGAACTTTTAAGACGTACTGTTCTTTATGCCAATCTGTACGCTTCGGTTTACGGGTTCTTTTTTTTGTTTGACAGCATAAAGTATTTCATGGACAACCCCATACAAAGGAGGAATTTTTTCATGCAAGTTGATTTGATCTTTCGCATCGCCGCCATCGGCATACTCGTGTCGGTGCTGCACTTGTTGCTCAAACATTCGGGACGCGAAGAACAGGCGATGGTGACGACTATTGCAGGGCTTGTTGTTGTGTTGATGATGGTGCTGAATGAAATCAATACATTGTTTGAGTCGGTGCGAACGATGTTTGGTTTTTGAACCAATATGGGAAAGCAAGGTAACTTAGCGTATACTTGAGCCGTGTAGTTGATGTACACAGAGGAGAAAATTCATGGAAGAGCTGATGAGAATTGCGACGCTTGCTGTTCTGGGATTGGCCATGACGCTGTTGTTGAAGCGCGATGTACCGCCGTTGGCACTAATTGTAACGATTGCGCTAATTATTGCAATATTGATGATGGCAATTAACACGTTGGGGCAGGTCAATGCATTCATCATGCGCGCCGCTGAAGTGGCGGAACTGAATGGTGATATTCTTGTGCCGTTAATGAAAACGGTGGCAATTGCTGTTATTGTGCGTGTATTTGCTTCACTTTGCCGTGATGCGTGTGAGACGGCAATTGCAGCCGCCGTAGAAATCGCGGGTGCGGCGATTGCGCTGGTGTTACTGTTGCCATTGTTTAACGCGGTGCTGGAACTGACGGTGCATTTACTATGAAAATATTGTTGATGATATTGTTGGCATTGCTTGTTATGGCGCTGAGCGGCTATGCTTATGAAGACACCGTGCCGCAAGATATCGTTGATGCAGTGGGCGTTGAAGATATTGTTCACGCATTGCCTGGCGAAGCGGCTGACCTAATGCACGGTATGACGCCGTATAATGCAAGAAATTGGCAGGCTACATTTAATAACCTTATCGGGCAAGCAGGACGCGAGGCCGGTGGCGCGTTACGGACGGCGTTGTTGGGATTGCTTGTGATAGTTGCGATTTTGCTCATTTGCGGCATGGTGGATGGGCTGCGTGAGGGTGAGGATGTCAATGGGCATGACTTTGTGCAGACCGGAGGTGCGTTGGCGATTGGCGTGACGGCATTGATGCAGGTCAATGGGCTGTTGCAGCTAGGCAGCCGAATGATTGAGCAGTTGACGACATTTTCTAACGTATTGATTCCCACGATGACAACAGTCGCTATCGTGAGCGGGCAACCGGGGGCGGCACTTGCCAAGCAGTCCGCGGCAGTGCTTTTTGGCGGAATATTGATGAATGTGATTCAGGGTGTGTTGATTCCGCTGTTATATGGTTATATCGCGCTGTCTGTCGCGCATGCGGCGGTTGGGCATGATACGCTTGGCAAGATAGCACAATTGTTGAAATGGATAGCCTCGCGACTACTTATCATCTTGATGACGCTGTATACGCTGTTCCTGAGTTTGTCAGGAGTATTGGCGGGCGCAACTGATAATTTAGCGCTGCGTGGCACGAAAGCGGCAATTAATGTCGTGCCGGTAGTAGGCGGAATTATCTCAGGCGCGGCCGATAGTGTGATGGCAGGCGCGACGCTGGTACGGGCGTCAATTGGCGTGTTTGGTTTGCTGGCGATGGTTGCGTTGGTGTTGACGCCGTTTATTCAGATGTCGATGTCATATCTTGTATTCAAAGTTGGCGCGGCGGTTGCGCCTGTGATGAGCAGATCAAAGCTCAATACATTGGTTGCTGATATTGGCGCGGCATTTGGGCTGTTATTGGGTATGGTGGGCGCAGCGTTCTTTATCAACTTCATTTCGGTATTGGCGTTAATGATGGGGGTGCGATTGTAGATGGTGCATGATTTCATCAGAAACTGGGTCATGAGCTTGACGGGTACGGGAATTGTTGTTGCTGTAGCGTTGGCGTTAACGCCGGAGGGGACGATTAAGAAGATTGTGCGGTTGGGAGCAAGTATAATTTTATTGCTTATGGTGCTACGGCCGATTTTTCATATTGTCAATATGGATTGGGTGTTTGACACCCATATGGCCGTGTTGACGACTGAGCAAGGACAGGAAATTGCGTTAGAGGCACAAAAAGAGCGCATAGCTGACCGGCTGTCCGCATATATATCTGCCATGGGAACGGGGTTGGACGTTGACGTCAATGTGGTCGTTGAGCAGGGGATGCTGACTATTGATAGTGTAGAAATCAATTATCCGCGAAATATGCCCATTACGGACATTGAAAGCATTACTCGTAGAATTGTCGAAGGCTATGGACTGCCTGCGTACAGGCAAAATTGGAGGAAGAGATGAAGTACGATGCAGAAAAATTGAAAAGCGTATTAAGCAAGTATAAATATCTGTTGATTGTAGTGGCCATGGGGGTGGCTTTGCTGATATGGCCATCAAGTCGACAGTCGACTGTAGGACAGACATCGTCTGCACAGGCAGAATATGCGCAAATGTTCAGCACCGCTGAGATGGAAACGCGATTAAGTGAGGCTTTGGCTCGTGTAGAGGGTGTGGGGCGTGTGGAAGTTGTATTGACATTGCGGAGCGGCACGGAAACGGTCTTTCAGACTGAGAATTCAAAGCGTGTTTCGCAGCAGCGCGAGAACGGAGAGACGATTGACTACAACAATGATACGACAGAATCAACCCTTGTGTTGGCGCGGGGTGGGGGAGTGCAAGAACCGGCTGTCGTTATGAAACGTTCGCCAGAATTTATGGGCGCGCTTATCATCGCTGACGGCGGCAATGAGCAGGTCGTGGCGTTACAAATCATCAACGCTGTCACAGCGCTGACGGGAATCCCGTCGGATAGAATCGCTGTTGTGGGTATGCAAACACCTGCTGAGTAATAAAAATTTGGAGGAAGAAAAAATGAAAATCTGGCAGAGAAACGCAGTTGTAGCAGTGGTCGTGTTGTTTGTAGCCATCTCGGTGTACTTAAGTTGGTCGTACAACCAAGAGCTTGACATCAATGCTGATGTGCCCGTCCACGCGCCGCTGGGAGGCGATGAAAGCACGCCGGCAGGAATAGGTGAAACACTGTCGACCGAGCGTCAAGCATATTTTGCCGAGGCTAGGCTGACGCGACAACGAGCACGTGACAGCGCATTAGCGATGCTTAACGAAGTAAACGCGACACCGGCATCAACGCAGGAAGTGCGTGACAAGGCAAGTGAAGATATTCGTGTCATTGCTGAATATGCTATGTTAGAAGCCACCATTGAGGGATTAATTCGTGCCCAAGGTTTTGCAGATAGTGTAGCTTACATCAGCGAGTCGCGATTGACAATCGTTGTCGCTGCACCCGAGGGTGGATTGACGGCAGTTGACGTGGCGAGAATTAAGAATATCGCATTGAATGAGACGTCGTATACTATTGAGCAAATAAGCATTATGGAGGCATAGGGCAATCGCCCGGTAGTGCTATTTACAAAAACAATAAACATATGCTATAATACAAACACTACCAAAGAATGTTGAGGTGAGTACTATGAGTGAATATAGCAAAGATTTGGGCGTTGTCCATATCTCCCATGATGTGATAGCCTCGATTGCGGCGATTGCGGCATCGGAAGTCGAGGGTGTGCATAGTTTATCCACGGGCGCCCGGGCTGACTTGCGCGGTAAGCGAAATATTGCCAAAGGCGTGAAAATTACAATTGAAAATGGCAATGTGACCTGCTATCTATTTATCCTTGTCAAGCGTGATTGTCCGATTTTGGATGTATCAAAGGCTGTACAGGAAAATGTCAAATCGCATATCGAGTCGATGACGGGGCTGCACGTAGCGGCAGTCAATGTGAATGTTGCCGGCGTGGCGTTTGGCAAAACGGAACGCAAGGCATGACCCGTAAGCAAGCTCGCGAGGCGGCGTTTCACGCGTTGTTTGCCTTGACATTTTCGCCGGAGGCAAATCAAAAAGAAATTATTGACTTGCTCTCGCCCATCGCGCAAGCCGCATGGCGCGATGAATGCGACATTTACAACAATCCAGCGCACGAAGAAGCTGAATACATCGAAGCCGCGGTGCTTGGCGTGACTGCCAGTGCTGCGGCTCTTGATGCGTCTATTGAGCAACACGCCAAAGGCTGGGCAATGGGACGTATTAGCCGCGTGGCACGGACGTTGATGCGTATGGCAATTTTTGAGCCTACTGCGATTGACGGTGTGACGCAGGCCACGGCAATCAACGAAGCTGTTAAGTTGTGCAAGCGCTACGACAGTGAAGAGGCGGCAGCGTTCATTAATGGTGTGTTGGGTTCGATTGCGCGCAGTGATGAGGGTGAAAAAGCATGATGCCTATCACGGTCACGGAGTTAAATGAATACGTCAAGTCATTGCTTGAACGTGATGACGTTTTGCAAAATGTGTTGGTGCGCGGCGAGCTGTCGAACTACAAAATTTACGGCTCGGGGCATCATTATTTTTCTCTGAAAGATGCCGACTCAGCTATCCGTTGTGTCATGTTTAAGGGACAAGCCTCTAAACTGAAATTTGCACCCAAAGACGGTATGCGGGCATTGTTGACAGGGCGTGTGTCGGTGTATCCGCGCGATGGCGCATACCAGTTGTACGTCAATGAGGTGATTCCCGACGGCGTTGGCGATTTGGCGCTGGCGTTTGAACAGTTGAAAGAAAAATTGCACAGCGAGGGGTTGTTTGATACGCGGCATAAAAAATCATTGCCGCGTATGCCGCGCAAGGTGGCACTCGTGACATCACCGACAGGGGCTGTCGTGCACGATATGATGCAGATTTTAAAGCGGCGGTATCCGCTTTGTAAGGTGTTGATTTGCCCTGTGCGTGTGCAAGGTGTGGAGGCACCGGGCGAAATTGTTACCATGATTGAAACACTCAATCGCTTGCGGGCAGTCGATTTAATGATTGTCGGGCGTGGCGGGGGCAGTTTGGAAGATTTATGGGCGTTCAATGATGAGCGCGTGGCGCGAGCGATTTTTGCGTCAGACATCCCTGTGGTGTCGGCGGTAGGGCATGAGCCGGACATGACGATTGCCGACTTTGTCGCTGATGTGCGGGCAAGCACGCCGTCACACGCGGCGGAGATTGTTACGCCGGATAGGTTGGAGTTGCGCGACGGTTTGCAAGCGCAGTTGTCGCGCATGGGTTTGGCGTTGCGGCGGCGGTTGGGGCGTGAACGGGAGCGGATGATATTTTTGGCCGAGCGGCGCGTGTTGCGCGAATCGGCGCATTATGTGCAGGACAGGCGGTTGCAGTTGGACAGGCTGTCAAGTCATATACAATCACAGCTTGAACGGCGCATTGCCGAAGCCAAAAGCCAAACGACGGCTTATGCGGGCAGGCTCGATGCGTTGAGCCCGTTGCGGGTGCTGGACCGCGGGTATGCCATTGCGCAAGACGGTGAGGGCAGGGCGGTGCGGTCGGTAAAGAAAGTAAACGTGGGCGATACGCTGTCGCTACGGTTGCGCGACGGCGAATTGGCGGCGAATATTACAGAGGTGAAGAAGCAATGAGCAAGAAAAAGACGTCTTACGAAGAAAATGTCAAACGCTTAGAGGAAATCACTGTTTCTCTGGAAAAGGGTGATTTGCCGCTGGATGAGTCGTTGAAATTGTTTGAGGAGGGCACTAAACTGGTGCGTGAATCGACGAAAATGCTTGATGAGGCGGAGCAGAAAGTCTTTATGCTGGTGCAGAATGAGGACGGCGAATACGAGGCTGCGGAGAATGAGTAGGGTAGAGGTGGTGTAGTTAGTTTATATGTTGAACATGTGCTAGAGAGGTAATTCCATGAGTGCTAAAAAAGGGGCTGTGCTAATGTTGTGTGTCACGATAATAATTATGCTGGTAGTTTGTGGTCTTTTTGCTCCGACAATTGATGGGCGTTGGGAAAAAAGCGGCCAACCTTTTTCAACGTTTGTGCTTCTTTTTGGAACAAACGGCACAGTCTATCATTGGCAACACCGTTTTGTTGGGGATGGCGATAGGCCTTGGGACACTGTGGATGTTGAATATCCGTCACTAAATTGGCGCATTGAGGATGGAAAGATTGTCCTTTATAATGATATAATGGAAGAACGTATACCTTTTTGCATTTCATCGAGCGGATTACTCACCTTTTTGGAACCTAGCTACTTCTTTGGTGACATGACCGGATATGAGTTTATTCGCTCTAGCTAGATAAATCGGAGGTGTCCTCCATGATAAATAACTACGATGATTTTATCGCGCAACTCTTGAATGCCGGCTTTTCGATGGGCGCCGGCAATGATGAGGGTGTGTTTGCATTGCTTTCGCATAACTGGGACAATACGCCGGAGGATTGTCTGCTGCAATGGCATACCGGCGACGCTGACACTGATCCGTGGGTGTGGCGTATGCGTGTGCTGGACGAGCGGGATGATGTGGCGTATAGCAAGTTTTTCTTCAAAAAGTCGGGTTATATTACGCGGGAATGGTATCCATACTTTTTGGCAGCGCGGCGTGGTGGCAGGACTTTTGATGAGGCTTATGCTGACGGCACGATGAGTCAATATGCCAAGCGGATTTATCATGCCGTTGCCGAAAATGGCGCGTTGCCGTTGGATGAAATCAAGCGACAAGGCGGTTTTTCGCGAGATGAGAAGCCAAAGTTTGATGGGGCGTTGGTTGAGTTACAGATGAGATTGTACTTGACTATGTGTGGGCAGGCGCAAAAGATTTCGCAGAATGGCGGGGAATATGGTTGGTCGTCGACGGTATTCTGCACAACGGAAAACTTCTGGGGTGAGGATGTTTTTAGGCAAGCGGCAGAAATTGACGTTGATGAGGCGGTTGAGAAAATTGCCGCGCAGGTTTTGTTGTTGAATCCTACGGCGGAAGAGAAGAAGATTATAAAATTTATCAAGGGGTAAAGTTATTATGTCAACTATTGTAGCTAAGTTCGGTGGCAGCTCGCTGGCCGATGCCAATCAGTTCAAGAAAGTCGCCGACATTGTCAAAAGCGACCCAAATCGCCGGTATGTTATACCATCCGCGCCGGGCAAGCGGTCGAGTGAGGATGAAAAAGTCACCGATATGCTCTATGCCTGCTATGCCAAAGCGCGTAAAGGTGAGAGTTTTGATGCTGACTTCGCAGCCATTTGTGCGCGATATCAGGGAATTATCGACGATTTGGGTTTGACGCTCGATTTGTCCGACGAGTTTAGTTACATACAAACGGCGTTTAAGCGTAAGGCAGGCAAGGCCTATGCGGCAAGCCGTGGGGAGTATTTGTGTGGCATTGTGTTGGCGGCGTATTTGGACTTTGATTTTGTCGATGCTGCTCGCGTCATTTGTTTTGATGACAACGGCGAGTTTAACGTCAAAGAAACCAAGGCGACCTTGCAAAACATCTTGGCAAACTATGAATATGCAGTCATCCCCGGCTTTTACGGCAGTACGCCGGAGGATAACATCGTCACTTTTTCGCGCGGAGGTTCGGACATTACCGGCGCGCTTGTGGCGCAAGGTGTGGAGGCGGATTTATACGAGAACTGGACAGATGTGCCGGGATTTCTCGCCGCTGATCCGCGTATTGTGGATAGCCCCGACCGTATTGACGTAATTACTTACCGAGAACTGCGCGAGCTGTCGTACATGGGCGCAACGGTATTGCATGAGGACACGATTTTCCCTGTGTATGTCAGCGGTATTGCCATTCATATTCGCAACACAAACGATGTCAGTGCCAAAGGCACGCTGATTGTTGCCGACGCGCCGCCAAGTGAAGATTCGCGGCCGGTAACGGGCATTGCGGGGCGCAAGGGATTTTCAGCAATTCTCATCGAAAAGTCTAGAATGAGGAGTCGGCCGTCGTTTTTGCACAATGTTTTGGAAGTATTGGAAGAGCATGGCGTTATCATCGAGCATATGCCGTCCGGTATTGATATGGTGTCTATTGTCGTCAGTACAAAGTGCTTGGCAGGCAAGGAAAATGCCATCATCGCGGCACTAAAAGCCGCTGTCAATGCCGATAGCGTAGAAATCGAGCATGGCTTGGCGCTGATTGCCGTCGTCGGACGCGGCATGGTGCAGTCACGCGGCTGCGCTGCGCGGATTTTCGCTTCGATTGCTCACTCATGGGTCAATGTGCGCATGATTGACCAAGGTGCGAGTGAGCTGAATGTTGTTGCAGGTGTGATGGAAGGAGATTTTGAGAAGGCTGTGAATGCGATTTATGATTCGTTTTTTAATTGATGGGTTGTGAAAATTTATATTATCGACAGGAGAAATAATCATGAAGAAATTTCTAGTTCTATCTTTGGCATTGACTCTACTTATCGCAATAACAGCATCAATGGTCGGTTGCGGCAACAATAGCGATTATCCAAACAACGACAGCCCAAATACGGGCGAGTTTGCAGGCACATTTGTGTCAAATTTGAGTGGACAACGAATTTATTTTCATGCTGACGGAACTTGGGAAACCGATGCGCCCCCTTTAGGACGACAAACTGGCACATATACATTTGCAAACAATAGAATAGAAACATTTTTTGACGAGGTTACGTCAATCGCTTTGATTAGGAGTGCTGTGGGCTTTTGGGCAGAACCGGGAAGTGAAGAGTGGTACGCACTTGTAGAGGAAGATATGCAAGAATTAGAAGAAATGATGGCGAGCCCGATAGCCGTGTATGCCTATGACTCCGAGTTGGGCACGTTACGTTTTTATGGAGAGCCCGACGACCCACAAGTGCTCACACGCGAGTGATACGCAGTATAAGCATACTGTACAAAAGAGGCGGTCAATTGACCGCCTCTTTGACTCACTCCGCCTTAAAATGCCATAATCGTGCCTTAAAGTCTCCAAACAAGAACGGTAGCGTAAACCCTGTGTTCATCAACTCGTCACCGCCCCATGTGCCGCCATTGGTTTCCCTGTACGTCAAATTCGGGTCAAGACCGCGCAGGGTAAGGCGTGAAAAACACGGCTGCGGGTCGCTCAGCACCAACGCATAAACCACAACAGCCTCACGCTTATCGGGCGATACGAGCATCCAGGCAAAGTCGTTGCCGTCAAATGGATTGCGCAAGCGATACAACGTGCCGTCGGCGATAAGATGGCGCGTTTGTTTGTATAATGCTGTCTGTTGCTTAACTTGCTCGCGTTCTTCGTCAGTTAATGCGCCGATGTTGAGTTCATAGCCAAATTGGCACAGCAGTGCAACCAATCCGCGGGTATCAAAGTCGGTTTGGCGGTGTACTTGGTGGTTGGGGCTAACCGAAACATGCGCACTCATCGACGATACGGGGTAGCACAGGCTCGTGCCGTACTGGATGCGCAGACGTTCAATCGCGTCGCTGCAATCGCTGGCCCACACTTGCGGCATATAGTACAGCATGCCCGGGTCAAAACGCCCGCCGCCGCCGCTGCAACTCTCAAAGAGCACTTCAGGATGGCGCGAAGTAATGCGCTCCAGCACGTCGTATAAGCCCAGCACATAGCGATGCCACAATTCTTGTTGGCGGTGTGCGGGCAATGCCGCTGAACACACTTCAGTTAAGTGACGGTTGGCGTCCCACTTGACGTACGAAATGGGCGCGGAATCTAAGATTTTGCAAACGGAATCGACGACATAATCGCGTACTTCTTCGCGCGACAAATCAAGCACGCATTGCATACGGCTCAACGAATGCGGTCGTGTCGGTACTTGAATCGCCCAATCGGGGTGCGCGCGATACAGATCGCTGTCGGGCGAAATCATTTCAGGCTCGAACCATAGCCCAAATTGTAGTCCGGCGTTTTTGGCGTTTTCGGCAACGGTTTTCAGTCCGCCGGGCAGTTTTTCTTGGTTAACCACCCAGTCGCCAAGTGAGCGCAAATCGTCGTTGCGCTTGCCAAACCAGCCGTCGTCGAGTACAAACAACTCAATACCAAGCCCGGTACAACTGTCGCACAAGGCTTTGAGGCTCGTTTCATCGAACGAGAAGTAGGTTGCCTCCCAATTGTTGATGACAATGGGTCGCTCCTTTTTCAGCCATGGACTATGTCCCAAACGATTGCGGTACAAGTCATGGAATGTTGCGCTCATGCCATTTAAGCCGCTGTCGCTGTAAACCATGACGGCTTCGGGCGTTTGGAACGACGCATTAGGCTGCATTTCCCAGGAAAAGTCGAAGGGATTAATGCCCATTTGCACGCGCGTGACATCGTATGTGTCGACTTCCGCCAACGCCAAAAAGCTGCCGCTGTAAACGAGGTTGCAGGCGTAGACATCGCCTTGGTCTTCGTTGGTGTGCGGGCGTTTGAGGGCGATAAACGGGTTGTGTGCGTGTGACGACATACCGCGGCGGCTTTCGACCGATTGCGTACCGTAGCGCAAGGGTGTGACGGCAATTTGGCGCTCCTTAACGTGCGCGCCGTAGAGGTGCACTAACTCAAAATCCTTGTCGGGCAGGTCGAGCGACAGGCTCATCGCCCGCAATAGCGTGATGGGTTCGCCGCCCTCGTTGTAGAGGGCAGCCGAGCGAATGATGGCACTTTTTTCAGCATAAACGGTATATGATAACACGACTTTCAAGCCAATTTGTGTGTCTTTGAGTGTTAAAAGCAAAGTCTCGGCATTGTCGCTGTCTTCAGCGTGGAGGCAGGGGAGCCCGTCAAGTGCCGGCTTGCCCTTCACAAGTTCGTAGCCTTGATAAACTAAATCGCAAATTCTTGCGCCGTCGGGTGTTTTGACTTGGATGGCAGGGCTGCGAAAATCAGAGTTGCCAAAAGCCGGGTATTCGTGTGATAATGTATCAAGGCTGATTGCGCGCCCATCGATGCCGTGCGGTGTGGGGCAGAATCCGCGCTCGGTGGTGCGAATTAAATCATCGCAGTTGACGTTGTTGACGCGCTTGCCCCAATAAGCGTGGGCAGGCCAGCGGTCGTGCATGATGGCGAATGCGTAGCTGGTGTTGCCGGCTTGCAGATGAAACTGCTTGCCGTCTTTGGAAACCTTAATTGGCATAGGGTTGTCCTCCTGTTGTGTGTCACCTTTGTGTAATGTTGGTTCGTTATGCGGGACGCGCAGGGGCGCACTTCTTACAATAATAATCCAAAACTTCTTGTATGTCAATGCAAAGTTTTGAAACTTTTTGCCTGCGCCGTGCCGCTATAGATAATAGGGGGTGAGTATATGGTCGACAAAGCTATCACTTCGAGATTTAATGAAATTTATGACACTACATACAATGCCGTTCTGTCATTTGTGGCGTATCGGTGCAAAAATGTTGCAGATATCGGCGATGTTGTGCAGGAAACATATGTAGAACTCTATAATATGTTGCAAAAGCGTGGTGTTGATTATGTGCAGAATGAACAGGCGATTGCGCTAAAAATTGCTAAACAAAAATTGTCGCGGTACTATTCGCTGGTTGAAAAATTGCAACGGCTTGTGCCGTTGTTTGCCGTGAATGATGAGGGGGACGAAGTGCCGTTGACGGACTTGGAGGCTGACGCCTTTTTGGCGGAGGATTATAACGTCAATCAAGCGGTGTTGTCCGAGGCGCAGGAGATGATTGCAAAGAAACCGGATGACGTGAGAAAAGTGCTGTATTTATACTACGATAAGGGTCTATCGATCGATGAAGTCGCAAAAAAGTTATCATTGACGCAATCCAACGTGAAGAATAAACTCTATCGTACGCTGAAAGAATTGCGGAAACTATTACAGGAATGAGGTGCAATATGAAAGGTCAAGAGTTTGTAAAAACGGTCGTATGTGCGGCGGCACGTGCTGAAGTGCCTGATAAAGAGAAAATTCGCGAAGCTGTTGTGACACAAAAGGCTGACATTGTTGTGCCAATGGTTAGGCCACGGCATATGGTGATTCGGCGTGTTGTTTTTGCGTCGTTGGCATTTGTGCTGATTGGCGTGGTTGGCCTATCGACGATGTTTTTGAGTGGGCGGGATGATGGCGTGGGCGGGCCGCCGGAAGTTGTTGCGCCGCCGCCGGACAATGCCCCACCTGTACAACAGCTGACGGAAGATGAGCTGTTGATTCAAGATTTTTTGCGGCAGTTTGTGAGTATACATGACTTTTCGCCGTATCCCGAGCTGACTTGGTTGGAATGGGTGGAGCATCTCTTTGGCGGTACGGATTTGTTTGAAATGTATCCGCAGTTGAACTGGCAAATTCACCCGTCGAATATATACAGTATTGGCGGTGCTCATTATCGAGAAGACCAAACGCTGCCGTTCTATTTTCGAAGGCCTGAAATAGCCCCTTACTTCATAATGTTTCCATACCCGCTGCTGCCATTCTTGGGGCCATTTGATATGTTCGCCGAGAGTTTTTATTTAATTGACCTTGAAGGAAACGGGATACCGGCGGTGGTTGTGCATTTCGACGAGCCAGCCTTTGATAGGGAATCATCAACGAGGTTATTGTTTCGGTATGTCAACGGTGTGTTTACTCGTGAGGAATTGCCCTACGGCAGCGCGTTTTACATTGACCCGCAGGGTAGAGTTGTGATGAGTAAAACAATGGCTGTACGAGGAGAAAGGGATGGTTCGCGCGCATGGATTTCGGAGAATCCCGTGCTGATGCAGGACTTTTATTACGTCGCATTTGATGGCGGGGAGATGGTGCTTACACCGACGGCGCGGCCAACGGAGAGGCGTTGGACGGCTGACGAAGGCGTTGAATACCTTAACCTTACGCCCATGCCGCACCTTGTTGAGTTACAGGAGCAGATTACGGCGAATATTCGGGCATACTTTACCAATCGGCCGCCGTCAAATGTAGTGGTGACGTTGCCAGAGTGGGCAGAAGAGCAAGATGGCGAGGATGAAGTGCCGCCTACACAAATTACGCCGTCTACGCCGGATGTGACACCAACGGCACCTGCGCCTGATGTAGCACCTGTGCCATGGTGGAATACGTTCACTTTCCCTGCTCGTCCGTCTGTTCCCAGTAATCTTGGTGTATTGGTGCATGATTTTTTGGCGGAGGAATGGATTTCAAGCTTTCAGAATGGTTATGGCACTGCTGTGCGCCGCAATGGCGCGCAAACACTCTTGGTGACTTATGCGGACTTAGGAGAAGCTGAAAATCGTAGTTTTGACGCTGGGCTTGGACGTAGATTGTTTGAAGGCGCAAATGTAACGGGCGACCAGTATTATGTGCATCTGGACCTTGAGTTTATAGGCGAATCGGCTAATGCATGGATTGGTTTTTGGCATAGGTATGGTGGCGGAGGGCAGGGAAGTCCGGTTTGGTGGAGTTCAGCGAATAATACCGGACAAAACAGATTTTCAGGAATAATCAATTTAGATTTTTTCACAGACTGGATTGGTTTGAGTGACGCAAACTATTTTGTAAACTATGCGGGTGTGAGTTTCAATTCAAGCGGTGCTATGCTTATCAATCACTTCGCGTTATATCGCGTCGCTGAGTAATCCATAAACTTGACACATCTGCGCCGAACGGTTATACTCTTATATGTGAAAGTAAGTATAGGGAGTAACCATGCAAGAACAGTATATACTCGGCATTGATGTAGGCTCAACAACGCTCAAAACTGTCGTGCTTGATCCAAGCGGACAGATTGTTGAAAAGAGTTATCAACGCCATTTATCAAAAGTGCGTGAAACAACGTACGAACATATTAAATCATTGCAACGCCTGCTCAAAGGCCAGTCCTTGAAAGTCGCCATCACCGGGTCGGCGGGCATGGGGTTGGCCGAGTCGGGCGGGCTTTGCTTTGTGCAAGAGGTCTTTGCCACTGCAGATGCCGTGGCACGCGAACACCCCGATGCCGATGTTGTCATTGAACTCGGTGGCGAGGATGCTAAAATCATTTTCCTGCAAGGCACATTGGAAGAACGCATGAATGGCACTTGTGCAGGCGGCACGGGCTCGTTTATCGACCAAATGGCGGCGTTAATGAATGTTACACTGCCTGAACTCGACGCATTGAGCTTGCAGTACGAGAAAATTTACCCCATTGCCTCACGTTGCGGTGTTTTTGCAAAGAGCGACATCCAGCCGCTGCTCAACCAGGGCGCGCGCAAGGAAGATCTTGCGGCGAGTATTTTTCAGGCTGTTGTTGACCAGACAATCGGCGGATTGGCGCAAGGGCGCGACATTGCGGGCAATGTGCTGTTCTTAGGCGGGCCATTGTCGTTTTTCAAGGGATTGCAAGAGCGATTTGTGGAAACATTGAAATTGAGCCAGGAGCAAGCGAATTTTACTGAGCTTGCGCCATATTTTATGGCATTGGGCGCGGCGTATTACGCGAAAAATGCAAGTGGCGTGATTGGTTACGAGGATCTGGTTGAAACTTTGGCGTGTGAGCCGGAAGGACAAAGCGATTTTTCCGTTGGACAAGCCTTGTTTAAGAGCGATGAAGAATATCAAGTTTTTAAGCAACGACATGCGGCGATGACAGTTGAGCAGAAGAATATTTTGACATATAGCGGCAACGCATACTTAGGCATTGATGCCGGTTCGACGACGACAAAGTTAGTGCTGATTGCTGAGGATGACAGCATTCTCTACCGTCATTACGCCTCTAATGGCGGCAATCCATTGCCTGTTATCCGTGAGCAGTTGATGAAAATATATAAGCTGTGCGGCGAGCGGATTAACATTGCGGCAAGTGCTGTCACCGGTTATGGCGAGGAGTTGATGCAGGCGGCGTTTGGTATAGATTTTGGGTTGGTTGAAACGGTAGCGCATTATACGGCGGCAAAGCATTTCAGTCCCGATGTTAATTTTATCATCGATATTGGCGGACAGGATATTAAATGCTTTCATATCAAGGATGGTGCAGTTGATTCGGTTGTACTGAATGAGGCATGTTCGTCAGGTTGCGGTTCGTTTATAGAAACATTTGCCACATCATTAGGCTATTCAATGGATGATTTTTCGGCATTGGCTTTGACGGCGGAACGTCCTGTTGACCTCGGTTCGCGTTGTACTGTATTTATGAATTCTTCACTAAAACAGGCACAGAAAGATGGTGCTTCGGTGGCGGATATCGCAGCGGGATTGGCGATGAGTGTGATTAAGAACGCGCTGTATAAAGTCATCCGTGTGCGTTCGGGAGATGAATTGGGCGAACATATTGTTGTGCAAGGCGGAACGTTCTTAAATGACGCTATTCTACGTTGCTTTGAACGGGAATTGGGACGCGAGGTTGTGCGGCTGTCGATTTCAGAATTGATGGGCGCGTATGGTGCGGCACTTTACGCAAAAGCCAACACAACTGTTGCGCCACGGCTGATTGATGCTGGACAGTTAGCGGCATTTACGCACAAGTCTACCGGTGTGACTTGCAAACAATGCACCAATAAATGTGCTGTAACAGTCAGCACGTTCGGCGGCGACAAGAAATTTATTGTCGGAAACAAGTGTGATGCCGGGGCGGGTGGGGTGAGAGTATCGCCCTTGCCCAATCTTGTGGCGCAAAAATACGAGGCACTGATGGATGTACCACTGGTCGGCCAAAGCAAATTAAGAGTCGGTATCCCTATGGTGTTGAATATGTATGAAAATCTGCCGTTTTGGGCAGCATTTTTCACGGAATTAGGCTGTGATATTGTGTTGAGTGAACAGTCGAGCCGTGATTTGTATATGAAAGGGCAGCACACCATTCCATCCGATACGGCGTGCTATCCCGCCAAAATCGTGCATGGGCATATCGAGTCATTGGTGTCGCAATCGGTTGACGCGATTTTTTACCCTTGTATGAGTTATAATGTTGATGAAGGCATTTCTGACAACTGCTACAACTGCCCTGTGGTGGCGTATTACCCTGAGGTGATTGCCGGAAATGTGGCGAGCGTGGCAGAAACGAAATTTATATACTCGCATATCGGCTGGCAAAGCAAATCGCGCTTTATCAAGCAGATGGAGCAGGCATTGAAGGCGATTTTGCCGTTGGTTAAGCGTAAGGACATCGCGGTGGCGGCGGACAAGGCTTACGCGGCACATACGGCGTACCGAAAGCAGGTTGCCGATATGGGACAAGCTGCGCTTGATTATGCTAAAGAAAACAACAATCCGGTGATTTTATTGGGCTGTCGCCCGTATCACATTGATCCGGAGATCAATCACGGCATTGATACACTGCTCAGTTCACTCGGCTTTGTTATTGTGACCGAAGATGCCATTGGCCACCTGCTTCCCAAACCGGAGTTGAACATTCTCAACCAGTGGACATATCATGCGCGGCTGTATAATGCGGCAAAATTTGTTGCACAGCATGATAATATGGAAATGGTATTGCTTGTATCGTTCGGATGCGGGCTAGATGCCATTACGGGCGATGAAATCAGCGATATTTTGCGAAACCAAGGCAAGTTGTATACACAAATTAAAATTGATGAAATCAACAATCTGGGCGCTGCAAAAATCCGCTTGCGCAGCCTTGCATCTGTGATGAAAGAAAGGGAGGCGTAATATGTCGCATGTTAAACCCCTTGTCGAATTTACGCCGCAGATGAGGGCGACGCATACCATTCTAGTTCCAAGCATGATGCCCATTCACTTTGATCTCATCGCAGGCATACTTGCGCAAAGTGGGTATAAAACAGAAGTGCTTAAAACAAGCTGCCCTGAGATTATTGAGCAGGGCTTGCGCAGTGTACATAATGACACTTGCTATCCGGCGTTGCTGGTCATTGGGCAGTTTATCGACGCGCTGCAAAGCGGGCAGTATGATTTAGACAATGTAGCGTTGATGATTACGCAGACGGGGGGCGGGTGTCGTGCGTCTAACTACATCGCATTGTTGCGCAAGGCGTTGCACAACAATGGGCTGGGACATATTCCGGTCATTTCGCTGAATTTTTCCGGGCTGGATAAACAGAGCGGCTTTTCGCTCAATCGTGAAATGTTGCTCAAAATGTTCTACGGGCTACTTTATGGTGATTTGCTGATGTGGGTGCAAAACCAATGCTTGCCATATGAGCTGAGTAAGGGTAGTTCGCAAGCCGTTGTCGAGCAATGGATTGACAGGTTGCTTGCTATGGATAAAAAACAGTTCTTCCGATTGAAAGAAAACTGTCGTGCCATGTTAAGCGATTTCGCCGCCATCTCGCGCGATACGAGTGTGCTAAAGCCAAAAGTCGGCATTGTGGGCGAAATTTACGTCAAATACGCGCCATTGGGCAATAATGAGCTTGAAAAATTCCTTGTGGAGCAGGGTGCAGAAGTTGTCAACAGCGGCTTGCTCGACTTTTGTCTGTACGGTGTTTATAATGTGATACATGATCGTAAACTTTACGGCGACAGTCTATTGCGAAACATGGGTGCGCGTTTGGTGATGCGCTATGCCATTGGAAAGCAGCGCAAGATGATTGCAGCGATCAAACAGCACAAAGTGTTTCGCCCGTTAGCCGATTTCAGCAAGGTGATTAAAATGAGTCGCGGTTATCTTGACCATGCTGTCAAGATGGGTGAAGGGTGGCTGTTGACCGCTGAGATGGTGGAATTGTTGCATAGTGGTGTGCCGAATATCGTTGCCGCGCAACCGTTTGGTTGCTTGCCAAACCACATTGTAGCGAAAGGCATGGTGCGTAAGATTAAAGAAAAACACCCGCACGCTAATATTGCGGCGATTGATTATGACCCCGGCGCAAGCCGAGTGAATCAGGAGAATCGGCTGAAATTGCTGCTGGCAAATGCTAAGAGAGTGCCAAAAGGGCGGGGAGAGAAGCGTATAGAAAAGAAGCATAAAGAGAGAGAACTGGTGACAAATGGTTGAAAATTACATAGACGCGCTGGAATGCCACGAAATATTAACAACGTCACGCCTTATTTTGCGAAAATTCAAGGAAGAGGATGCCGAAGCCGTTTTGGAATATGGCAGTGACGCTGAAACGGTGAAATATCTCGTCTGGGATGGCGTTCAAACGTTGGAAGAGGCAAAACAGTCTATTTTGGACTATTATTTGTCGCGACCCGGCATTTATGCCATTACGTTGAAAGAAGGCGCAAAATGTATTGGTTGTATTGATTTGCGCATCAACGAGGAACATGAGAAGTCGGGGTTTGGGTATGTGCTGAATCGGCAATATTGGGGCAATGGCTATATGACAGAGGCATTGCAAGCGGTATTGGCGTTGTGTTTTGATAGGCTGGAATTAAACCGCGTAGAAGATGGTCATTATATAGAGAATGGTAGCTCAGGAAGAGTCATGGCAAAGTGTGGCATGACGCGTGAGGGCATGGCAAAGCAACAAGTTAAAATTAAGGGTGTTTTTCGTGATGTAGTGCATTATGGCATTACGCGAGATGAATGGATGTTGAGTACATAAGGGCAGCTGTTGACTGCCCATCTGTACAAGAATGATACAGTATAAGGTTTGTAAATAGGCGCGTAATGCGTGATTTCTACAATAAAATCCACAAATCCAGCCATACTAGGACGTATGAGAATATTACGCGTCCTGAAAGAAACATTTTTGGCGTCACTGCCGCTGCTTGTTGTCATTGGTGTGGTGACGTTGTTTGTTGCACCGCTGCCTAATCCGCAAGATTATTTGCGGTTGCTTGTTGGCTACATTGGCGTGGTAGTTGGGCAATCGTTGTTTCTCGTCGGGCTGCATGAGAGCATTTTGCCGATTGGTGAAAATGTGGGGCGTTCGCTTGTCAAGGTAAAGCGTTTTGCCGTTGTTATCTTTTTCGGGCTATTATTTGGGCTGCTGGCAACAGTCGCCGAGCCTGCCTTGGCAGTGCTTGCGCGGCAGACGCATTTGCTTATCAATGCCGTTAACGAAAAAGCATTGATTTGGCTGGTGGGTGTGGGTGTGGGTGTATTTGTGTCCATAGCGTTGTGGCGCATTGTGCGCAGTGTTAGCATTAAATTTATCTTTGCGGCGTTATATGCGTTGCTTTTTGCTATGATGCTCGTTGTGCCGCAAGAATTTGTCGCGCTGGCGTTTGACGGCAGTGGCGCAACGACGGGAGATATTTCCGTGCCGTTTATCTTGACGCTCGGGCTGGGCGTTTCTGCGACCATGAGCAAACGAAGGAGCAGCGATGATGTATTTGGCATCATCGGTATTGCTTCTATTGGGCCGATTTTGGCGATTTTCGTCTACGGTATGGTGCTGAAGGCTTTGCACGGCGGCATTCCGCCTGTTGACATATATAGCCCCGGTGATGCGGCGGGTGGGCTTTGGCAAATGGTAATTTCAAATATCGGCAATGTGGCATTGGCAATTATTCCGATGTTGCTGGTGTTTCTGTTGTTTCAATTTTGGTTACTCAAATTGCCAAAGACGAAAGTCAAAGGCATTTTGTGCGGTATGATTCCCGTGTTCATAGGGTTGCTCATTTTCTTGGTGGGCATTGACTTTGGCTTTGCTTTCGCAGGGCAGTATATTGGGGAAGTGTTCTTAGCGCCAACGCGACCGGAATGGTTTCAGTGGTTGCTGTTGCCCGTGGCGTTTGTATTGGGCGCATCTATTACACTTGCTGAGCCGGCGGTAACCGTGTTGGGAGAGCAGTTAGAGAACATTACAGGCAGACAAATCAAGCGCATGACAATACGGCTGACCCTGGCGGGCGGCATTGGCGTGGCGGCGGTGCTGGCAGTGGTGAAAATTCTTGAGCAGGTCAATATTTTGGCGTTCTTATTGCCGTTGTATGCCGTTGCGTTGCTGATGATGGCAATCACGCCGAGGCTGTTTATCGGTTTGGCGTTCGACTCGGGTGGTGTGACCGGTGGAGCGTTGAGTTCGGCGTTGCTGACGCCTATGACGCTGGGGATTGCGCAGGCTATCGCCGCGACGTCGGGCGAACACGCGCCATCGGTGCTGACCAATGGATTTGGCGTGATTGCCTTTATTTCAGTGACGCCGTTAATTGCGGTGCAGGGGTTGGGGATTTGGTATAGTGTTAGGCACAAGTCAAATTTGGGTGAATTAGGCAAATAGCTCATCTTTGCTGTTAAGCAGAAAGTGACAAGTGCAACCTAAATAATGAGAGGCTCTCGTCAGTATATCATAAGATTTTGCATAACTATACAGAAACAGGTTTTGGGAAAATGCTTTTGATACAAGGCAATCAATTATTATTGCCTTGTTAAGTATACGAATGTCCACACTTTGGATTTCCAAATGATTTCTATGCACGTCACCAATGGTTTCAAATGGCAATATTCGCTCTTTTGAAATATCAACTTTGTCTGCAATCAATAAAGCTGCACCTACTGCGCTTTCTATTAGTATGCCATTTGAATGATCTTCAATCGCTTGGATAATGATACTCTTTTCCTTCGGCAATAATTGAACAGGGTACTCCATTAAAACTGCAGCTAGTGCGGCACTTTTTTGTGCATGATTCCATCTGCCGACATCTACGACAAACATTGCGTGGTATCTGCCGTGACACGCCTGGTATATACCGGGAGGCAACAGCATTTCATTTATAACATCCAACATTTTATTTATATCGCGGCAGTTGCGATAATGTTGATATGTATTCATAGGCGAATGCCTCCAAAAATATAAATACTACTCAACTATACCCTGTAACTATACCATAGTTATGTACTTTTAACAACCCTTTGCGTTCGTCATAATATCGCTCATGGACAAAATTTTGCTTGCCAACGGAAGGTGAAAGTGATAGAATATAAGATATTCACATAGCAAGGAGCAATATATGCCATTTCGCAAATCGCGCACGTTGGATGATAACAGCGACGTTTATATTATTGCCGGATTGGGTAACCCCGGGAAAAAATACGATGGCACGCGCCACAATATCGGGTTCGATGTTGTGGATGTCTTGGCGCTGAAATTTGGTGAAAAGATTAGAAAATTAAAATTCCAATCACTTTACACGTTGGTCAAGCATGGACAAAATCGCATTTTATTACTTAAACCGCAAACTTATATGAATGAAAGCGGTCGTGCCATTCGTCAGGCGGCAGATTTTTACAAAGTGCCGTCGGAGCGCATTTTGGTGGTGGTTGACGACATTCATTTGTCGACAGGCCGATTGCGCATGCGTGAGGGAGGCAGTGACGGCGGACATAATGGGCTGAAAAGCATTTTATATCAGTTGCAGTCCGACCGTTTTCCGCGCTTGCGGGTTGGCGTGGGCGCGCCCGGAGAGAATGACAGGCTGACTGATTTTGTGTTGGACGGCTTTTCGAAAGAAGAGAGTCGGTTGATAGAGCATGCTGTACAAAACGCAGTAGAAGTCTGTGAGATGTTTGTGTCAAGCGGGTTTGCGGCGGCGGCGAATGCAATAAAGAATTTATGAAGAAAGTATTGATAACAGGTGCATCGCGCGGCATTGGATTGGCGATAGCCGAGGCATTTGCCGCCGAGGAATATATTGTCTACGCCAACTACAGAAGCACGACGGAGAACTTGCAACGATTGCAGGACAAAGGCATTGTGCCTGTCTATGCTGATGTGACAAAGCCGGATGATGTTGCCGCAATGTTTGCCAAAATTGGCAGTGTCGATATTCTGGTCAACAATGCCGGTGTTTCGGAGAGCAAGCCGTTTACCGATATTACCTTGGATGACTGGGGAGCCATGATGTCGGGCAATTTGACGTCAGTGTTTTCATGCACAAAAGCGGCAGTTTCATATATGATTTCGCAAAAAAAAGGTTGCATTATTAATGTTTCGTCCGTATGGGGTGAGGTTGGCGGGTCGTGTGAAGTGCATTATTCGGCGGCGAAGGCCGGTGTGCTTGGTATGACTCGCGCGCTGGCGAAAGAGCTGGGTGTTTCGGGGATTCGTGTCAATGCCATTGCGCCGGGTGTGATTGATACTGATATGCTCGCCGATTTGACGGTGCAGGATTTGGACGAATTGAAACAAGCCACGCCGTTGCAAGCCATTGGGGTAGTTAAACATATTGCGCAGGCGGCGTT
Organism: Oscillospiraceae bacterium; assembly: GCA_009780275.1. Taxonomy (NCBI): domain Bacteria; kingdom Bacillati; phylum Bacillota; class Clostridia; order Eubacteriales; family Oscillospiraceae; species Oscillospiraceae bacterium. Next base: position 21,950 of record WRAI01000012.1, read on the forward strand.
ATATTTGGCGAAAAACGACTTTGTGACCGGTGAAATTTTGCATGTTGATGGGGGCTTTAGACTTTGATACAGGCATTACTCGATAGATTTCCCGCCTACCGCGAGGTTTGGGCGGCACTTGACGCGCGCGAAAATCCTATTGCAGCCTCGGGGCTGAGCGGCGTACATAAGGCGCATTTGTTGGCGCAAATTTCGGTTGAGCGACCATTACTACTCATCGCGCCGGATGAACAGGAATTGGTACGTTTATGCAATGATATAGCTGCTATTTTGGGCACTAAGCCGACCGTTTTACCGCCGCGAACAACAGCGTATCATAATGTGGATGTTATTAGTCATGAGTGGGAGCATGAACGGCTGAAAGTCTTGCATGGATTACGTTGTGGCAATGTAAAAGTATTGGCAGCCACGCCTGATGCTTTGATGATGGTTACGTTGTCGCCCGAACGGCTGCAAGGGTTGATGTTGCAAACGGGGGGCACATACCGACAAGAGGATTTATTGACGACGTTGATAGTAGAGGGCTATCGGCGTTGTGAGCAGGTTGAGGGCATCGGACAATTTGCAGTGCGGGGCGGGATTGTTGATTTTTTCAGTCCGTCTAGTGCAGCCCCTGTGCGTATAGAATTTTTTGGCAATGAGATTGACAGCATGGCGACTATTGACACGACAACGCAACGTCGTTTGGACAATATCGATGAAGCAGATATGTTGCCCGTTCGCGAGTTGTTGCCACATGAAGATTTCGTGCGACAGCTGGAAATATTGGCAGCAAAGCAAAAAAATGACGCCGTGCGAGAAACGATGCTGCAAGATGCGCAACGATATACGGAAAATGGAATTTTTCCTGCGCTAGATAGATATATTCAATTGCTTTGCCCCGAAAACGCGACGGCATTTGACTATTTGCCGGACAATGCGCTCGTTGTGATTGCTGAAAAAGAGCGTTGTCGTGGGCGGCGTGAAGCCACCATGTGGCGGCAGCAGCAGGACGTAGAAACATTGCTGGAAGCTGGATTGATTGACGCGGCACAAACTGTGCCGTACATTGATGAGGTTGAGTGGGCAGGAAGCTTGCGGCGGCGAGACTTGTTGTATTTGGATGCCTTGCCATCCGATGGTTACGAAGTTAAGCCGCGTGCGAATATCCCTCTGCAAGCTAAGCAGCTGCCGTCTTATGGCGGCAGTTTAGAAACGGCATTGGGTGATATTCGATACTATCAAGAGAGCCTTATGCGGACGTTGGTGTTATGCCCCACGCCGCTGCGTTGTAAGCAGTTGGAAGAGGTGTTGCGCGATAAAGGCATTGCCGCGCAGGTAGAAACAGCAGTCAAGACACTACCTGCGGTCGGTCAAGTATTACTGACGGTTGGTGGGCTCAGCGGCGGGATGGAATATCCTGCGGGACAGCTTGCCGTCATCACTGAAGAGCAGTTGGTGCAGTTATCGTCACGTAAACGTGGCTCAAGCCGCAAGGATTCGCGCCAACGCGTGGCGAGTTACGCTGACCTCACGCCGGGTGATTTGGTTGTACATGACTTGCATGGTATCGGGCGGTTTGTTGGCATTGAGCCAATTGAAGTCGATGGCGTGCGTCGTGATTATATTAAAATTCAGTATGCTGGAACAGACAGCTTGTATGTGCCGGTAACGCAATTGAATATGGTGAGTAAATACATCGGCGCCGGCGCCGGGGGGGGGGATGATGAAAAAGCTTCTAAAATCAAACTCAGTAAGTTAGGGGGGGAGGCATGGCAGCGTGCGAAAAATCGCGCTAAGGAGAGCACAAAAGAACTTGCCGCTGACCTAATCAAGCTATATGCTGAACGTATGCGCAAAAAAGGGTTTGCTTTTGAAGCCGATAGTGAGTGGCAAAAAGAGTTTGAGGAAGCTTTCCCATATGATGAAACGCAAGACCAAATTACTGCCATTGCCGACTGCAAAAATGATATGCAGAGCAGTCTGCCTATGGACAGACTGTTGTGCGGTGACGTAGGATTTGGCAAGACCGAAGTGGCATTGCGTATGGTGATGAAGTGTGTGTTGAGTGGCAGGCAGGCCGCCATTTTAGTGCCGACAACGGTTTTGGCGCAACAGCATTACAATACGGCACGGCAACGATTTGGGCGATATCCGTTACGTGTCGAGATGGTGTCACGTTTCCGCACGGCGGCGCAGAATCGAGAAACATTGAAAAAGTTACGAAATGGTGAGCTTGACTTGGTCATCGGCACACATCGGCTGCTGCAAAAGGATGTGATTTTTCAAAAATTGGGGCTGCTGGTCATTGACGAGGAGCAGCGGTTTGGGGTGTCGCACAAAGAGAAACTCAAAGAAATGGCCAAGCAGGTTGATGTATTGACCTTGACGGCAACGCCTATTCCGCGGACGCTGAATATGGCGTTGTCGGGCGTGCGTGATATGTCAACGCTGGAAGAGCCGCCGCGCAACCGGTATCCGGTGCAAACCTTTGTGTTGGAATATGATGAATTGATTATTGACGATGCCATTCGCCGTGAAATCGGGCGGGGGGGGCAGGTGTATTATCTGCACAATCGTGTCGATACAATTGAGGCGTTGGCGGGGCGATTGCAGCGGCGGCATCCCGACGCCAAAATTGCTGTGGCGCACGGAAAAATGGCGGAGGGAGATTTGTCTGAGATGATGCGTTTGATGACAGAAGGGGAGATTGATTTGCTGGTCTGTACCACCATTATTGAGACGGGGCTGGACATTCCCAACGTCAATACGCTGATTATCGAGGATGCCGATAAGATGGGCTTGGCGCAACTGCATCAAATTCGTGGACGCGTAGGGCGGAGCAATCGCCATGCCAGTGCTTATCTGACCTATCGGCGTGGCAAAATTTTGACCGAAGTGGCAACTAAGCGTCTGACGGCGGTGCGTGAATACGTGGAATTTGGCGCGGGGTTCAAGATTGCTATGCGTGACTTGGAAATTCGCGGTGCGGGCAATATCTTGGGTGCCGAGCAGCACGGGCATATGTTGAGCGTTGGATATGATATGTACTTGAAATTGCTGGAGGAGGCTGTTTTAGAAGAAAAGGGTGAACAAAAGCCGTTGATTGCTGAATGTATAGTTGACTTGCAAGTCAATGCCGGCATCGACGAAAAATACGTGAAATCCGCTGGCGTGCGCATGGATTTATATCGTCGCATTGCGTTGGTACGTGATCGAGAACAGGCGCGTGATTTGCTTGATGAGCTCATTGACCGCTTTGGCGAACCGCCGCGCATGACAATCAATCTTGTGGATATTGCGCTGCTCCGCAACGAAGCGGCCGCGGCGGGGTTTTGTGAGGTCACGCAAAAAGAGGGGCGCATATTGCTATATATCCAAGCGCCGGATTTAGAACGTGTGGCTAAAGTCTGCGGTATGGAAAAATACCGCAGAAAAGTGCTGTTTTCGGTGGGCGATAAGCCGTATTTTGCATTTAAGTACGACGAAAAACTGTCTGTGATTGAGCAATTGCGGGCTTTGATTGGGGATTATGTGACCTAGGAGGAATGGTTCGCCTTTGAACGGCGGGAAGAAGTAATTAGTAAAGTTGAAATCCGATGTTTTAATGAGTGCCGGCGCATTGGACAGCCGCCGTTTGCGAATATATTCCTTGACAGAATGCCCGGTCAAAGCATAGAAGTCACGATATAACTTGGCATGAGAAGTAAATTCTGCAGAAGAAAGCCGTTTCCTTGTGATTGAACCGCTCCCTGTCAAGTAGACAATTAAAATAAAAAAAAACGGATGGAATGTTTATGGCACCCCATCCGTTTTGCAATACTGTTTTGTCTGTTGTTATGTGTCTAATCGTGATAATAATCCATTTAATTCACCAATCAACATTTCCAACATAACTTTTTTGTTATTGCAATAAGCTAATCCTTGTTTGTCAAATATTATCAACAGAGCGGATACAAAGGAATAGACAAATTCTTCCGCTTTTTCAGAAGGCATACGGACTTTCAATGTCTCTGCCTGTACGAACTCCTGAGATCCGTAGATTTTCGGAAGTCTTACAACAATATCCATTGCTTTATCGAAATCATCCAATTGCCTGCAATAAACCCAGCACAAAATGTTTAGAGCGTGATAGCGAATCTGATCATCAACACAATCCTCTAAAATGCGCCGGCAGATATTGATTGCTTCATTGGCTGCTTCAAGAGATATTTTTACACCATTATCCATACACCCGATTGCGGAAGCCAAAAAGGCTTGGAGTTTGTAACTTGACGGATACTGGCTCACAGCTTCCCTGTAAACAGAAACCGCTTCAGCAAAGTTACCGGCACATTGTTCTTTGTTTGCTTTTTCAATATACTCATTGATCTTGTTTTCTTTTTGCTTTTGATTCATACCTACCAACTCGTCGAGAGAAACATTGAAAAAATCTGCAATTGCAGGAAGAATTTCAATATCGGGGTAGCATATTTCGCTTTCCCAACGTGATATTGCCTGCGCCGTTACACCTAAATGCTCGGCTAAACGGTCTTGTGTAACATCTGCTTTTTTTCTTAATGCTTTTATTTTCGCGCCTATTTTAATCGTCATGATAAATCGCTCCTTGTTAAGTATTTCAGGCCTGTGACTTAATTATATCTTTTTTTCATTAAAAAACAATTATCAATCTGTTGTTTTTTTATCAACCGATTGTTTATACGCAAAATAGCGTAAAGAATTAAACCCTCTTTTTTATGAGAGAGCATAATTGTCATATCTAAAATTTACGCTGCTGTTAGCAATAAAGCGCGGTACTCCAACGGAGCATATCCCCCCAACCTCGCTTGAAACCTCCAGTTGTTGTAAAAGTGGATATACTGTTCAATAGCGGCTCTTAAACTATCATAATCATGAAATTTCCGCAGATAATAATGCTCTTGTCTTTTAGGTCAAGAATTGCGCTAAGGTACATTTTATCTCTGTTGCCGTATTTGAACTCCGTTGGAGTTGTCTTGTCAAGGGCTGTTTTTTAGGCATGGAAATACCCCATAGGGTAAAGGCGTGTAAAGCCTTGCCCTATGGGGTTTTGCGTAAATAATATCAATTTTTTACGGCGTAGTTCGGCAGTTAGCCGTTAGCGGCGGAAATGCTTATACTATTCAGAAAACTTCATTGTTTCGATAACTAAGTTAGACGGATATCGTGTACGCACTGCAATTTCGTTTTCGTCAAATTCACAGTCGGGAGGCAGTGGCGAAACAGGGAATAGTTCCTCCATACGCTTGATGTATAATTTATTCTTTGCTAATAAATTTACATAGTCGCTTATTTTCATGCGGTAAGTTGTAAAAACGAAATCATCTTCCACGCGCCACTTCCATTGCATAGGGCCAACATAGCTGTAGTTTGGGTTGGCGTTGTCCTCGGGCCACAACTCAGTTGCGCCAACACACGCCATAACAGGGTGTGTTGCACTAAAAACAAATCGTCCGTTTGGTTTCAATACACGGCTGACTTCCTCGCATACTTTGCCAAAATCCTTTGCATATCCGATTGCATTCATACAAATAACTAAGTCAAATGATGTTGATTCGGCAAATGACAAGTCAACCATATCAGAACAGGTGGTAGTAATATTAACCCCTGCTTTTTTGGCAACTTGTTCCCCTATTTTTAATTGCTCTATTGATATATCGGAACACTTGACCGTTGCGCCTTTCTTTGCTAACACTATTCCGCAATTGCAAGTTCCCGAACCAATTTCAAGAACAGATAAGCCGCTTACATCTCCAATTATATTCAAATCTTTATCGGTGGGATAATCGTAACTTTCAAAATCAATATCATCTAATGATAAATAATCCTCTTGATAAAACCTTGATGCGTGCAAATTCCATGATTCCCTGTTCATATCGTTCATTATCATATCCCCCTGTCCAAAATATAAAAACTACGCGCCAATGGGTGCGTGTGTGCGTAGTGTAGATAATGTATCTACCCACGGCATGAGATACGTTTTGACGTGCCTAATATAAATTCTTTGTGCTCGGGATATTGGAATAATTGCTATGCGCCCAATGCCTCTTTATCCACCACAATGGTGCAATCAGGATGCAACGCCAGTAGCGACGATGGATTATCCGCCGTCAGCTTGCCTGCGCACAACTCTTTCATAATCGGTGCTTTGGATTTGCCGCACGCCAGCAACAGAATCTTTTTCGCGGCCATAATCGAACCCATGCCCATAGTAATGGCCTGTGTCGGTACTTTACTTGCGTCGCCGTTGAAGAAACGGGCGTTGACGTCGATGGTGGCTTGCGCCAAATTGGTCAAGTGCGTTCCTGCGGGCAGTATGGCGGCGGGCTCGTTAAAGCCGATGTGACCGTTGACGCCGATGCCGAGCAGCTGCATATCAATGCCGCCGGCTGCCGTGATTTTGGCATCATAGGCCGCGCATTCGGCAGGCACGTCTTTAGTCATGCCGTCGGGCAGGAAAAAATCCTTAATGTTGACGTGGTCGAACAAGTTTTCGCGCATGAAGTAGTCGTAGCTTTGGTCATTGGACTTGGGTAGCTGATAATACTCATCAAGATTGAAACTGGTGACTTGCGAGAAGTCGAGCATACCGCCTTTGTGCATGGCGACAAGGCGTGCATACAGCCCAACGGGTGTGCCGCCTGTGGCAAGGCCGAGGATGCTGTTGGGCTTGTCCCAAATCTGTTGTGCGAGAATGGCGGCACCAACCGCGCTGGCTTCGTCGTAGCTGTTGACAATGATGGTTTTCATAGTTTATGTCCTCCGTGCAATTTGTGATAACAAAGGTATTATAGCACGGCGCGGGGGTGGGGTCAAGAACGAGATTAGTTGCCGTATTGACTGACGACATAGGGTAAAATCGCCCATGTTACTTGGTCTGCGGTGATTGTGCGGGTATGGATTTCAGGAACCCAGCCAGCAGTGCGAGTATTGCAGTTATTACGGTTTGCGCAGGTTTTGCAGTTCGGTTTGACTTTGTTTGTATCCGATATGCAATTCTCACTGCCACAGCCATTATCATTGCCGCAACCGCCGCAGTTTACTTCTCGCTCACCTTCGCCGCCATACAACTGCTTAATCATCTGCCACGAATATTCCAATCGTTCATCACTAACCGACGACTGCCCTTTGTAGTGTATGCACAAGTCGCAGCGATGCCCGCATTTTCCAACATGAAAATGCGTTGTCGGGAAAGGCTTGCGGTTGGGCTTTTTCCTCACTAAAATTAATGCCTTCACGGTTTCCAATGTATCTAAATCGGCAACGGAAATGCACTGATTGTTAATATGAAAGTCATAGCGATCGTCATAGATGCGAATGGTGCAAATCGTTTCGCCGTTGTCGCAGAACGCCAATTCGTCCACACCGTTGCCGACTTCATCGAGGGCATATTTACCGCGCATAAAGCGCATTGCTTCGGCACTGACTTCTTGTAACATGGATTGCCCTCCTATAACGTCTGACAGACAGGGCATACAAATGTCGACGTACTGCCCGTTTTGATGGAAATAATCTCTGTGCCGCAAATTGGGCAAGGTTGTCCTTCTTTGTAGCCGACGAGAAAATCATCAACAGTAAAGCTGCCGCTTTGTCCAAAGATGTCTTTTTCATAGGAAAATGAACCTTTTTCGCAGGACAGGTTTAGGACACCCAGTATGCTTTGATAGAGCCGCTTGACGTCGTCGTCGCTCATGTCGGATATTTTTTTCTGCGGGTGTAACCGCGCGCCGAATAAAATGTCATGCATATACATATTGCCGATGCCGCCGACATTCTTTTGATTCATGAGAAAAGATTTGACTTGTGTTTTTTTGCCGGCAAGCAGCGACGTGAAATATTCCAGTGTGAATTTTTTGTCAAAGGGGTCGATGGCAATGTCTTTTGTATTGGACTCAACAGCAAGCTCATTGTTCGAGGCAAGCAAAAATTTCCCGAACCACCAAAAGCGGGCGGTGTATCCGCTGCCGTCGGTAAAGAGGACTTTAATCTGATATTTCTCCGGCAAATGACTCTCGTCTTCAAAGTATAGGACGTCTGCGCCCATGCCGAGCGATAGCAAAATATATTCGCCGTTGTTCAGTCTGGTGAGTATCCATTTGCCTTTGTTGTAAACTGTTTCGACTTTTGCACCTTTGGTTCTGTGTTGAAATTCATCGGGCGGGATATTGACGCACTTTTCTTGCAGGAGCGAAATTTCTTTGATGGCTTTTCCTTGCAGCGTGTCATTCATTTGTTGTGCGTATTTCGCAATTTCGGGTAATTCAGCCATGATGATCCTCCTCCATTGTTTCCATGGCGGTTTCCGGGAAAACAAATTGTTTCATGACTTCTACCGGAATGTCTTTGTCAAACATAGTCTGCTTGATTTTTAAGATGTTCATGATTTAAACCTCTTTCATTTTGATAGGAATAAATACATCCTGCTGATATTTACCCGTTTTGTGAGCAATATCCCAAGGCAGGATTTCTTCAATCATTTCGATGCGTGCGATATCAATTTCGTAGTTTTCACTTTTACTGACCCAGCCTTTCAAGAGTATAAACGTATCGTCCATATCCTCGAAAAAAGAGCTGGCGACGGCATATAGCCCACCTGCAAAGCTTTCATCAATATAGGGTGTTTGATTGTCATAGCCTTGCGGAATAGTCCGTATCATAGTCCACTCGCCTAGCTCGCAGCGGTAGAAACAATCTCGCATTCCCGGCGTTGGTGTCAGACCGTACGCGGCAAATAGGTTTTGCATTTTGTCGCCGTCCAAAGTTATCAGCTCGCCTGTTTTCAATCGAGAGATAAGTATGCGTACGGCCGGCAAGCGAATGATGCGGACATCATGCAGGCGCAATGCCTTTCGATTTATATTCGATAACTTTTCAACAGAAATGGTATCAGATTTTTCCTCCGCCGCAATAAGCCGTTTTTCCAGTTCTTCATACAGAAGCGGTACCGCTGAGATTCTCTTGATGCCCTTTGTCACCATTTGATTGAGAAAGTCATTTACCACTTGTCTCAACTCCGACAAGGCAGCAATTTCCCCATCCAAAGAGTCCAGTTTGTCGACAAATGCTTGCGTCAAAACAGCCGTGCTTTCGCTTTGGAAAATTGTGGCGATGTCCTTGATGGGAATTTGCAATTTACGCAATACGACGATTTGCTTCAACCGCTCCAGTGCGGCGGCGTCATAATGTCGTTGGACTTTGTACTCAGGATAATGACTCCATATCAGCCCCTTTTCCTCATAATACCGTAATGTTCGACTGGATAGACCGAAAATTTCGACGACTTCATTGATTCGTATCAAGTCCAAAGCATCACCTCCGCACCTATTATACAAGTTGACCCAGCGTCAATGTCAATAGGAAAATTAAGGGTGAAAGAAGATTTAAATTAATATTGCGTCGCCCAATAAATCCGCGTTGCTGATGGCTTGCTGCAGACGATGCATTTGCCGTCGGCGTCAATCGGCTCAAATGGAATACAACGGCTCTTAACGCCCGCTACTTTTGTCACTTCATCCTCGCAAGTGCGTTCGCCACACCAGTGGGCAAGAAAAAATCCGGATTTGTCGATTTCTTGTAAATTGTTAACGGTGTATGTGCGTGCCGTCAAATTGGCCAGGGCTTTGTTGTACAGGCTTTGCTGTATTTCCTCGAGCATGAGCGGAATTTGCGTCGCGATATCGGCAAGTTTGATCGTCGCCTTTTCGCCGTTGTCGCGCCGTGCCAGCACGCAGTTTCCAACAGCTAAATCGCGTGGGCCGAGTTCTATGCGTAGAGGAATGCCCTTCATTTCATACTCAGCAAACTTCCAGCCCGGCGAGCGGTCGTCCGTGTCGATTTTGGCGCGAACGCCGGCAGTTTGTAGCGTTTTCAATAAATCTTGGCAGGCGTCAAGTACACCCTCTTTTTGCATGGCAATGGGAATAATGACTGCCTGTGTTGGCGCGACACGCGGCGGCAGAACAAGCCCGTTATTGTCGCCGTGTGTCATAATCATACCGCCGATGCTGCGCGTTGTTAAGCCCCACGAGGTTTGGTGCGGATGTTTCAGCGTGTTGTCGCGGTCGCTGAACGTGATGTCAAACGCCTTGCAGAACCCATCGCCGAAATAGTGTGTTGTGCCTGACTGCAAAGCTTGCCCGTCGTGCATCATGCACTCGATGGTATAGGTGTTAACTGCACCGGCAAATTTCTCTTTCTCGGTTTTAATGCCCTTGACAACAGGCATCGCCAGTAAATTCTCGTACATATCTGCATAGACATCAAGCATTTGCAATGTTTCCTGCATGGCCTCGTCGCGCGTGGCATGAATGGTATGTCCTTCTTGCCAAACAAGTTCTCGTCCACGCAACAGCGGTCGTGTGGTTTTTTCCCAGCGCACAACGGTGCACCATTGATTATATAGTTTTGGCAAATCGCGCCAAGACTGTACCATATGCGCCCAGTGCTCACAAAACAGCACCTCCGATGTCGGACGGTAACACATACGCTCAGTGAGTTCCTCGCTGCCACCATGCGTTACCCATGCCACTTCGGGTGCGAAACCAACGACATGGTCTTTTTCTTTTTGTAACAGCGATTCGGGAATCAAGGGCGGAAAGAGGACGTTCTCATGCCCTGTCACCTTAAAGGCGCCGTCCAGTTTGGCGACAATATTTTCCCAAATGGCATAGCAATACGGGCGCATGATAATAAATCCTTTGGCGGAGGTATAGTCGATTAGCTCGGCTTTTTTGACCACATCTGTGTACCATTGGGCGAAATCGACATTCATATCAGTAATTTGCTCGACATTGTGAGTACTCATGGTGTAATGCTCCTAAGTCATTTTTTCATTACTATACCACACCCAAACAAACTTTGCAATCCACATAAAAAACCTCCCGGCAATGACAGGAGGCTTTATCTTACCGCTGTTTTACGTAGGCAAATCAAAAGGAGATGTTGTTTGGTGTTCTGATTCAATGTACGGTGTTTGTTCGTTTTCTGTATCATCAGCAACAGATGTCGTTACTGCTAAGATAACAAAACACAAAATAATGAGTCCGGGCATGACAATTATCTTGAGCGTCTTCTTTCATCAACGCTTTTTCCCGAAGAACATGGTATATATCAGCACGGCAAGCAACGCGTAGAAAATGTCTGTAACACCGCTCGTGCCACTTAGAATACCAACATACTGGCAATACTCGAAAACGATAATGACAGTCATTACGATGAACGCCGATGTTGTTGCTTTTTTGATTTTCAAATTCAGTGCGGCGACAAAGGCAAATGTCCAAAGCATATTAGATAGTCGGTAAATGATGAAAACCCGCAAGAAACGCGGCAGGAAAGCAAGACTAAATGCCGGCGTACGCCATGGCAGATACTGCCCGAAAGGCGGACGTGTTCGCAGCAATGCGTAGATTAAAATGCCAAGAATGATTGGCAGAATAACCTGCAGTAATAAGGTTTTTGATTTTCTTCTTGACATAATGAATATCCACCGATTCTCTTAGTGTTATTGCGCATTATTATACCATGTTCTTTCAAGTTTTGCAAACGATACGTTGACAGATTATTGCAAATCATGTAGAATGGAAAAGAATTAATTAACGGAGGTCATCCCATGCCCTCAACATTCCACGGCGGTGTGCATCCAGAAGACCGCAAGAAAGCCACTAAACATAAACCGGTCGAAACGCTCATGCCACCGCACCGGCTCATTTATCCGCTTGCTATGCATAAGGGTACGCCCTGTGAATCCATTGTTCAAATTGGCGAACAGGTACATATCGGGCAGAAAATCGCCGACAGTCATGCTATGGATGCTACACCCATCCATGCTGGTGTATCGGGCCAGGTCATTGCTATTGAGCCGTATTCTACGCCCAATGGCATTCGCGAGATGTCTATCGTCATTGAGAATGACGGACAAGAAATTATGTGTGAAAAGGTTCGGCCGTACGGTAGCGTTGAGTCGTTGTCGCGAGAGGATCTGTATGCTATTATCCGCGATTCCGGTATTGTCGGTGCCGGTGGCGGCGCATTTCCTACACATACAAAAATCAACGACGCTATTGATGTGGTGGAAATGCTTATCGTTAACGGTTGTGAAAGCGAACCGTATTTGACCGGCGATCACCGTCGCATGCTTGAAGCGCCTGAGGAAATTGTTGGCGGCGTGCGTGTGTTGGCAAAGCTGTTGAATGTAGACAAGGCTATCATTGCTGTCGAGGCAAATAAGCATGATGCTGCTGATGTCGTTAAACGTACGTTGCCGCGTAATGGGCCAATTCAAATTAAAATTGTGCCTCATCGCTTTCCGCAAGGCTCAGAACGACAACTGATCAAAGCTGTCACCGGGCGTGAAATGCCGCCTGGCAAGCTGCCTATGAGTGTCGGCGCGGTAGTTTTTAATGTAGAAACTGTCGCGGCCATTCACCGTGCAGTTACAATGGGCTTGCCTTTTTTTCAACGTGTGGTAACTGTTGCGGGCAATGCCGTGGCAAATGCAAAAAATCTGCGTGTGCGCATCGGTACGCCGTTTGGTGAGCTGTTTGCGGCAACCGGGGGATTTCGCGAAACGCCGCATAAAATTATCATGGGCGGCCCCATGATGGGGGTGGCGCAACACAATTTGCGCGCGCCTGTGACTAAATCAACAGCGGGGTTGTTGGCATTTACAGACAGTTTGGCATTGCCGAAGTCAAGTGGATGTATTCGTTGCGGGCGTTGTGTCCGCAAGTGTCCAATGAGGCTCATGCCGCTGTATTTTTATGCTTTTGAGCAGCGCAATCGCTTGAGTGAACTTGAACGCATGCGCATAGAAGATTGTATTGAGTGTGGCAGCTGTGCTTATATTTGTCCGTCACGGTTGCATCTCGTACAGTCGATTTGTACGGCGAAAGAGAAAATCAACGCCATGCGTGCCAAAGTGTCCAAGTCACCGCTTGGCGAAAGGGAGTTATAAAAGTATGCAAGAAATGCCGTTTTCCGTATCCGCCTCGCCGCATTTGCGTGCTGAGGACAGTACACGCTCCATTATGCTCGACGTCATCATTGCGCTGATGCCGGCACTGATTTATGCTGTCGTCTATGCGTGGAGTTGGCGCGCGGCCATTGTTGTCGGCATCAGTGTGATGAGTTGCGTGCTATTTGAATGGATGTACCGCAAATTGACACGCCAAGAAAATTCTACCGGCGATCTATCGGCTATTGTGTCAGGCATGTTGCTTGCCTACATGTTGCCGGTCGGCGTGCCGTATTGGATACCCGTTGTCGGTGCATTTTTCGCCATTATCGTTGTCAAACAACTCTACGGCGGATTGGGCAAAAACTTTATGAACCCTGCTCTTGCTGCGTATGTATTCTTGCTCCTGTCATTCCCTCGCTTTTTAACGCTGTTCCATGAATCAGACATAGTTGTGCCGTTGTGGCGCGGTGATATGAACGCCGGGCTTGCTGAAACACCGCTGGCGCTGCTGCAACGGTATGGACAGGAAGGGGTTGTATTGCCAACCGAATATGTTACCACATCGCGTTTGCTGTTTGGTCAACATGCCGGGGCCATCGGAGAAGTGTCAGTCATTTTGCTATTGGTCGGACTACTGTACTTGCTGATTCGCCGTGTAGTATCGTTGCGCATTCCGTTGGCGTTTATCGGAACGGTAGCATTGGTGACATTTATCTTCCCGCAAGCCGATGCTGACCGCGTACAGTTCATGCTGAGCCATTTGCTGACAGGCAGCCTCATATTGGGTGCGATTTTTATGGCAACAGACTATTCGACATCGCCGGTCACAGGCGGTGGACAATGGGTTTATGGAATCGGATGCGGATTGTTGACGGTGTTGATTCGCTATTCTGGTGCCATGCCTGAGGGCGTGCCATTTGCTATTTTAATCATGAACGCCTGCGTATGGATTTTCGACAAGTATATGATGCCGCGCCGTTTCGGCGTGAAATGGCTGGCAAGACTCAAAAGGACGTGGTCAGTATGATGATGAAGCTGAAATCTTCCAAAGAAAATTGCAGTGTAATCGGTCAAATTATCGCTGTACTCGCCATCGCGCTGGCCGCGGCGGTAATCATTGCGGGTACGAATGTTGTCACCCGCGACCGTATTGCGGCCAATTCCGCGGCGGCGGAGCGGGCTGAGATGTTCGAAATCTTTCCGCAAGCAGAAGACTTCTCGGTGGTAGCAGATGGCATACATGTTGCCACAATGCGAAACCCATCACTGGATGCGCCGGGGATGTTGGCGTACGACTTATTGGGCTATATTGTCAATGTCACTGCTGAAGGACCGGCCGGCGATATTGAATTACTGGTCGGCGTAGATGGCTACGGCTACATTGAGCGGGCCATTGTACTGTCGTCAAGCGAAGTGCTGATGGGTGCCATGATCACTGATGACCTATTCTTGATGCAGTTTACAAGCCAACGCGACATTGCAAGTGTACAGGCCATCGTCGGTGCCGAGGAATCCTCTCAAGCTGTTATTGATGGGGTTGCTGAAGCGTTGGCACGGTTAAACGAATTTTTCGATTCCAGAGAAGAACAAATCAATATCGACGAGCCCGGTAACGAAGTAGAGAACGATTGGCCCTATGAAGATGAGCGTGAATACCATGAAGAAATAGGGGAGGAGAGCTAACTATGGGACAAACAACCAGGCAATTTAAAGAAGGCATTGTCACCCGAAACCCCATCTTCGTGCTGTTGCTCGGCATGTGTCCGGCATTGGCGGTAACGACAACGGTACGCAACGGCATTGGCATGGGCATTGCTGTTGCGCTCGCCTTGCTTGGCTCGAACATCACCATCAGTCTGTTGCGTAACTTGATTCCCAAGCAAGTCCGTATTGTTTGTTATGCTATGATTATTGTCACGTTTGTATCAGTTGTCGACATGCTGTTCCGCGCTTACTTTCCACAACTGGCAATAACATTGGGCATCTATATACCGTTGATTGCCGTTAATTGCGTCATCCTTGGACGTGCCGAAATGTACGCCTCAAAAAACAGCGTGATGCGCTCGGCCATCGATGGCTTGGCAGTTGGTGTCGGATTTATTTTCGCCTTGATGGCAGTCGGCTCGATCCGTGAAATTATGGCACATGGCACATGGCTAGACAGACAAATTCTACCCTCACGAATCCCAACCGTTGCTTTGATGGGGATGCCTGCTGGTGCATTTTTGGCCATGGGCTTTGCTGTCGCAGCCGGGCAATATTTCGTGCGGCGTCGCCGTAAACGCCGCCTGTATTTTGAGGAGGTCGTATGAGCTTTTCACAACTTTTTATTTTAGCATTGGGTGCCATCTTAGTTGAGAACTTTGTGTTGACGAAGTTTTTGGGAGTTTGTCCGTTTCTGGGCGTCAGTAAACGCATGGATACCGCTATCGGCATGGGATTTATCGTGACGTTTGTCATGACAGCATCAGCTGTGGTGATTTTCTTTGTCAATGCCGTATTGCTTCGTGCCAACTTAGAAGCGTTGCGTATTGCCGTTTTCGTGCTTGTCGTAGCAGCGGTGGTGCAGTTGGTGGATTTGATTTTGCAAAAAATGGCATCGGCATTACATGCATCACTCAGCATTTATCTGCCGTTGGCTACGGCAAACTGTGCTATACTGGGTGTAGTGCTGTTAAGCACGGCACAGGACTTGAACTTTATCGCCACGGTCGTCTATGCTTTTGCGGCTGGGTTGGGCTTTTTGCTCGCCATCACGCTGTTTGCCGGTGTGCGCGAACGATTGGATTTTTCTGATTATCCAAAAGCGTTTGAAGGCGTGCCCATTGCGTTGATTACAGCCGGGTTGTTGTCAATGGCGTTTATGGGCTTTGCTGGAATGAGGTTTTAGTATGAGTATGATGATTTATTCGGTGATATTGCTTGGTGGTCTGGCATTGGCTTTTTCAATGATACTGGCATTTGCTGCGAAAAAATTGCGTGCTGATCGCGACAAACGTGTTCGCCCGTTAATTGACACGTTGCCTGGCATTGACTGTGGAAGTTGCGGCTATGCCGGTTGTGCGGCATTTGCCGAGGCGTTGACAGTTAATCAAGTCAAGCCAGAAGATTGTGTTAACAGTGATGAAGAAACGCAGCACAAGGCGGCGGTGATATTAGGTGTGGCACCAAGCCAAGGGCAGCATGAAGTTGTTATGGTGTGTTGCTCAGGCGGCAACCGTGCTGTAAAAAAATTTGACTATGTTGGCATTGAGGATTGCCGTGCTGCGTTGCTGGTGGGTGGCAGCGGCCCCAATGAGTGTCTGTATGGTTGCCTCGGCATGGGGTCATGCGTGCGCACCTGCCGCTATAATGCGTTGAGTTTGCGAGACGGCGTGGCAACGGTGGACAGCGATCGTTGCGTAGGTTGTAAGGTTTGTTCTAAGGCGTGCCCACGTGACCTTGTGGTGTCTGTGCCAATGAGTGCCGATGTGGTGGTGGCATGTAGCTCACTCGACAAAGGCGAGCGCCTGCGCCAAATCTGCGAAATCGGCTGTGCCGGCTGTTCAGCCTGTCAGTATGCTTGCAAATACAATGCTATCAAGGTGTCTCAAAACCTGGCGGTTATCGATTACGAAAAATGTGTCGGTTGTGGAGACTGTGCCGAAAAATGTCCGCGCAAATTGATTGTGGATACTAAAATTGGCGTTAGGATGATGTAGGGGCGAACTGCGTTCGCCCGCGAATTTATCTGTGCGCACTGTTGATTTATCAAAGCTTTATTATGCGTTTCTGTAGTCCCGTTGTATATCTTATCAACTCAAATATGCCCTTACATAACCCTTAGCAAATCAAAAAATTCGGGTTGCCAAGGGTGCCGCTCAGGGTGCCACTGTACGGCAAAAATTGGCAACATTTCGTGCTCAATGGCCTCAATCGTGCCGTCGTAGCAGATGCTGACACCCCGTAAGCCCGGTGCAAGCATATCAACGGCTTGGTGGTGATAGCTATTAACTCGGCTCAAATCGCCCCATAGTCTATGTGCAGTGCTGCTCCGTGTGTGCGTGACGGTGTGCATGATGCCATTGCTGTGTGTTAAGCCGAGCTGTGATGGCATATCTTGCACTAACGTGCCGCTTGAAGGGAACGGCCCCCCCAACGCCACGTTGATGATTTGGATACCACGACAAATGCCGAAAATGGGCTTTTGGGCCGCCGAAAAGGCGTGAATCAGTGCAATATCCAGCGCGTCACGTCGCGCGTCAATCGTGACCGTGTCGTTGATGACCGATTGTCCGTAGAGCATGGGATCGGGATCATAGCCGCCTAAAATTAGTAGGCCGTCGAATGATTCTACGCTAGTGGGCACATTGAATGCCAGTGCAAAATCAATTCCTTCGAGCTGTCGCATATAATGCTCGTTGGGTAAAATGCCTGTGCTGCAGGTGGTGAGAAACATAACGCGGCCCCCTATTGACAAAGTGAGACTCGGGTGGTATACTACCCTCTAACATCGTATGCAGGTGTAGGGAATGATGGCAATCATTTCACGGAAGAAGGAGGAAGAAGTTTTATGCAAAATATTTCTGTAACAAACCCGTTGAGTCGCAAAGTGGGTGTTGCTTTGTTTGTCACAATCATTGTTGCCTTGCAGGCATTTACAACGTTTGTGCGGCCGTTTTTCTTGCCTATCACGCTGGCATTGCCGCTGATTATCATCGGGGCAGCCGTTTATGGCATGCGCAATGCGGCGGTTTTGGGTGCGGCATTTGGTTCAGTAGTGTTGATGAGTGGCATGACCGGCACAGCACCTGTATCGGCGATGACATGGAGTTTGAGCCCGGTTATCACAATTTTAGCAACGATAGGCCGTGGCGCGATTGTTGGGTTGGCTGCTGGTGCGGTATATGCTGCGTTATCGAAGAAAAGTGTTCTTGCGGGCATTCTTGCGGCGGCAATTGTTGCACCCGTTGTTAACACAGGGTTGTTCATTGCTGTGATGGTGTTATTATTCCAAAATGTGTTGACACACTTTGACGTTGGTACAACCTTTGTAGCAGTTTTTGGCGCATGGGTCGGCGTGAACTTCTTGATTGAACTAGCTGTTAATCTGGCGCTTGCACCATGGATCGTCAATATCGCCATGATGGTGAAAAAGTCAAATCAATCGTAACATTCTGTCGAACGTTGCCATAAGATGGCATGGGATGCTTTCGTAAGAACTCAAAAGACAAAACCCGAGCGATATGTTTCGCTCGGGTTCACTTTATTTTATATAATTATTCAGTTGTTTTCGCAACCGCTCGCCACATACCGCTTTAACGATGATGCAGTCATCCTCATACGTAATGCTGAGCACCTGCCCGTCCTTGTACAGTACATCAAGAAAATCGGCGCGGTCATAAGGTAGGCAAAATTGCGTCTCGCGTCTATCGGCGTTGAGTTGTTTGCTGACATGAGTCAGCAAATCGTCCAAGCCCTTGCCCGTCAAGACAGAAATTGCCATGCCGTCATTCGGAGGCGGGATGGCATTGGCCAAGTCAATCTTGTTGTATACGCGGAAAGTTGATGTTTCCGCTGCGCCCAACTGCTCAAGCAATTTTTCTACCACCTCGGCTTGCTTATGCCAATCGGCATGCGACACATCAATAACGTGCAGCAATAAATCGGCATAGGTCAATTCTTCCAACGTTGCTTTGAATGCTTCGATAAGGTGGTGCGGCAATTTGTGAATAAAGCCGACTGTGTCAGTCAGCAGAGCCGTTGCGCCGTCCGACAGAGGCAGTTTGCGAGTGATCGGATCGAGCGTTTCAAACAAGCGGTCGCGGGCAACGACTTTGGCATTCGTCAAAGCATTGAGCAAACTCGATTTGCCCGCATTGGTATAGCCAATTAGTGCAATGGTCGGCATCTCGTTTTTCTGCCGCTGTATACGCTGGCGGCTCCGTATTTCACGCACGCGTCGCAACGCTGCTTCCAGTTGATGGATGTGCCGGCGAATATGCCGCCTGTCAGTTTCCAATTGCGTTTCGCCCGGCCCGCGCGTACCAATGCCAATGCCGCCGCTTTGCGCCGCGCCTGTTTGGCTCATTGATGTGCCTTTACCCGACAGTCGCGGCAGGGTATAACGATATTGCGCCAATTCGACTTGCAAGCGCCCCTCGTGCGTCTGTGCTCGTGCCGCAAAGATGTCCAAAATCAGCACACTGCGGTCAATGACACGGCATTCCAGCTCTTTTTCCAAATTGCGTGTCTGGCTGGGCGACAGTTCATTGTCGAAGACAACCAAGTCAATATCATGCGCTTGGCATAACTCTTTAAGTTCGGCTAGCTTGCCTTTGCCAATCAACGTGCGGGGATTTGGAGACTGTCGATGCTGCAATGATTGCGCGATACAAATGCCGCCGGCCGTTTCCAGCAGTGATTCAAGCTCGGCGAGGGTATCCTCGTCGGCCTGTTGGTCATCCTGAAAAACGGGTGATGATAATCCGACTAAGACGGCGCGCTCTGAGCCTGTGGCATCGACTGACTCTGAGTCATTTGCGGCATTGTCTAACGCTGTGTTGTTGGTGTGCTCAGTTGTTTTATGATGCATTCTTGTATTTCTCCTATATATATTGTATGGTAGTCTTTGATGGGATAGTTTTTGTCAATCGTACTGTCAATAAACCCTTCGGGGTCTAGTTTTGACTTGTAAATTTTGCGGCAAGTCAGTACCAATTCTGCTTCTTGAAAATAGGCATTTTCGCCGTCAATAACCGTCGTCAAGTTTGTCTGTGCGATTTTGTCGCCATCTCGTCCGCTCATTTTACCGCAGAGTGTAAGCGCCTCGCGGTATGTTTCGGGCAGAAAGCTCAACGTAAATGTATCGCTTGCATCGAGAAATTCATGTGTATAGCGTTGCGGGCGCACGTAGATGGTGGCAACATTCTTGTGCCACAGCACACCCAGCCCGCCCCAGCTGGCGGTCATGGTGTTAAGTGTGCCGTCACGCACTGCTGTAATGAGCATCCACTGGTTGCCGATGGCGGCAAAAGGGTTGAGTGGCAGATTTTCGATAGGTGTTTGAATGAACATAATGGGATACCTCCTAATAATTTTGTAAAAAAACAAACAACCTGCAAAATTGCAGGTTGTCCGACTTCCATTGTTATTGTTGCGCCGTAATGCCAAACTTTTTGTTGAAACGGTCAACGCGGCCGCCGCTGTCAACAAGTTTTTGTTTGCCGGTATAGAACGGATGACAATTCGAGCAGATTTCCACACGGAGATTCTCTTTGGTGGAAGCTGTGTCGATGGTTGTTCCGCAAGCGCAACGAATGGTCGTCGGAGCATACTTGGGATGGATAGCAGTTTTCATGGTCTTTCACCTCGTTAGAAATTGACAATATGAATAAGTATAACATAGGTTGCTGGGAAATGCAAGTGTTTTTTGCTTGATTTATATTTTACTTTTGATTATAATGAAAATAACAGAACAAATTAGAGCAGGGAGCGGGAGCGCAGAAGACATCAATAATGTCGGAGAAAGTATTAAGGGTATTTACCATTTTTCGAATATATCAGGGTATTATCAAGCTGATTTGCCAAATTTGCGTGAGTTTAAGAGCAGGGTGGTGGAAGTCAAAGAGAAGGAACCCGGAAAAATTAAAAAATATTCCTTGGAACTGCTAGAAAAACTGCTTGATGAAAAAATCAAATTAATATCAGTAGAAGAATAGAATTTCTACAACCGTCCGATATCTGTCCGAAAAAAGGCACCTTCAAAGGCAATGGGGCGCAATGCCGTGTATGCTGCCGCCAATGCCTCGGGCATATTTTCGCCCAACGCCGTAATGCCCAGCACACGTCCGCCGTTTGTAACAACTTGTCCGTTTGTATTCGCCGTTCCTGCGTGAAAAACAATGGCATCTTGCACATCGTCCAAGCCGGTAATTGGAAAGCCCTTGGGATAATCGCCCGGGTAGCCGCCTGAAGCCATAACGATACAGACAGACGCTTGCTTTCTCCATGCAATCGGGCAGTCAGCCAGTTTGCCGTCGATAATTGCAAGACAGATATCGACCAAATCGCTGTCGAGCAACGGTAAAATGGCCTGCGCCTCTGGGTCACCGAACCGTGCGTTGTATTCGATAACTTTTGGCCCGTCGGGCGTAAGCATCAGCCCAAAATAAATCACGCCTTTGAATGGTCGTCCCTCAGTCGCCATGCCTTGAATGGTGGGCAGGAATATATCACGCTCGCAAATCGCTGCAATGTCAGGCGTATAGTGCGGCGACGGGCAGATAGCGCCCATGCCGCCGGTGTTTGGGCCTTGGTCGCCGTCAAATGCTCGTTTGTGGTCTTGCGATGACGGCATTGCCTTAACCGTGGCGCCATCGGTGAACGCCAGTACAGTGACTTCGGGTCCCGTCATACACTCCTCAATCACCACACGATTGCCAGATGCACCAAATCGTCCGCCGCTCATCATGGAAATAACAGCATCACGCGCTTCGTCTTCCGTTTGTGCGATAATGACACCCTTGCCCAGCGCAAGCCCGTCAGCCTTGATAACGACAGGCATTGATTGTGTTTCTAAATATGCCAGCGCGGCGGTTTGATCGTCAAAAGTTTGATATTTTGCCGTCGGGATGCCGTGTTTCTGCATAAACGCCTTAGAAAAAACCTTGCTGCCCTCTAAAATGGCGGCATTGGCGCGTGGCCCAAATGCAGGGATACCGAGGGCTTCCAGCTTGTCGACCAGCCCCAATGCCAACGGGTCATCGGGCGCGACAAATACTAAGTCGGGTTTATTTGATTCCGCCCAGCTGCAAATGCCGTCCAAATCAGTAGCAGGGTAGGGTAGGCAGGTTGCAATCTGCGCAATGCCGGCATTGCCCGGCGCGACAAAAAGTTCAGGCATGTGGCGGCTTTGCGATAATTTCCATGCAATAGCATGTTCGCGGCCGCCGCCGCCGATAAGTAAGAGTTTCATGTAGAGATTCCTCAAGTTCTAAAATTTGCAGGTTAATGCACAAAATGTCGCATGCCAGTAAACAACATTGCAATGCTGTGTTTATCACACGCGTCAATCGAATCTTGGTCGCGGATTGAGCCGCCCGGCTGTATAATCGCCGCAATGCCTGCCGCTGCCGCCGCCTCCACGCAGTCAGACATAGGGAAGAACGCGTCGCTCGCCATGACGGAACCTTTGGCGTTTGCGCCCGCGTAGCGGAGGGCAATATCCAACGCTGTTACGCGGTTGCATTGCCCCGGGCCAATGCCGACGGTGCGCTTGCCATTGACAAGTACAATAGCGTTTGAACGTACATGTTTGACCACTTTCCACGCAAAGTCAAGCTGCGTTTGCTGCTTGGGCGTGACCAACGCCTTACTGACGCGCTTGGTGCTTTCGTAAAGTTGCACATTCGCACTCTGCACCAACAAGCCGCCGGCAATTTGCTTGATTGTTCGCGTATCAATGGGCGTGAATTCGCTGATTTTGGGCAGTTCCATAACGCGGATGTTTTTCTTTTGTGTTAAGCACGCTAAGGCATCCGGCGCATAGCTTGGTGCAATGACGATTTCGATGAACATTTGGTTAATCGCCTCGGCGACCGCCGGTGTACACTCACGATTCAGCGCGATAATGCCGCCGAAAATTGAAACTTTATCAGCTTCATAGGCATTGTGCCAAGCTTCGTCAATGCATTCGCCAATGCCTACGCCGCAAGGTGTCGCGTGCTTAACGGCGACGCAACATGGCTCAGCAAACTCTTTCACCAACGCAATCGCACCGTTCAAGTCATTGATGTTGCAATACGATAATTCTTTGCCATGTAACTGTCGCGCATTAACCAAATCGCCGTCGTGCGGCGACAGTTCACGGTAATACGCTGCTGTTTGGTGCGGATTTTCACCGTAACGCAAATCTTGCTGCTTCTCGTAGGTCAATGTCAAATGTTCGGGATATGCTACGCTCTGCTCGTTATCAAAATATTGCGCAATTTGCGCATCGTACTGTGCCGTGTACTCAAAGACTTTGCGCGCTAACGTCAGTCTGTACTCCTGCGACACTTCGCCTGCCTGCAAGCATTCAAGCAATGGCGTGTAATCATCGGGTGACACAACAACACAGACGTCCTGCCAATTCTTTGCCGCTGCGCGCAACATGGTAGGCCCGCCGATGTCAATGTTTTCAATGGCCTCATCGCGCGTGACGTTGGGCTTGGCAATTGTTTCGCGGAACGGGTAGAGATTGCACACCACGATATCAATCGGCGCAATGGCAAGCTCTTTAATTTGTGTCATATGCTTGGCATTGCCGCGTACGGCAAGAATGCCGCCGTGAACTTTGGGATGCAAGGTTTTTAGTCGCCCGTCAAGGCATTCGGGGAAGTCGGTCACCGCCTCGATAGGCGTGACATCCAGCCCTGATTCAGCAATCAATTTTGCTGTACTGCCGGTCGATACAAGGTCGTAGCCAAGTGACTGTAATCCTTGCGCCAATTCGACCGCACCGCTTTTGTCAAATACGCTGATTAAGGCTCTTTTGTTCATAGTGAATCTCCTTGCAATTATACATCCTATTATATTATACTGTGTTCTGCAATGCAGCAAATGCTTATTTTGTGCTATCCTCGTCAATTACGGGATTTCCATCCTTGTCGAGAAGTGGCGTCAAGCCACCTGCGCTCACGTACTTGTAAAACAAATATTGCGCCCCCGTTTTTTTATCACGGAGAACGGTTGCCCATTCTCCCATCCCAAACATATCCGTATATAATTTTTCGAAACGTTTTTCTGGTTTAGCCTTTTTCATAATTGTATAATCCTTTTCATTTAGCTATTGTGTAATATCTAACTCGTTGCAATGCACAAAATATAAATTAGCAACTATAAACCTTCCGCCCCTCAACACGCAACTTCCCCTCACAATGCCGGCGCACCGCGTCGCACAACAATGGCCATTCACATTCCTCCATCACGCGCCGCTGCAGCGTTTGCGGCGTATCGTCAGGCAACACATCAATGGATTTTTGCGCAATTACAGGACCGCTATCCGTTTCCGGCCAAACGTAATGCGCCGTTGCGCCCGTGAGCTTGACGCCGTAAGCCAGCGCGGCTTCATGCACGCGCAAACCATAAAATCCATCACCACAAAAAGCGGGAATGAGTGACGGGTGGATGTTGATAATACGGTTGTGGTACGTTTTGCAGAAGATCGGCGACAACACCGTTAAAAAACCGGCAAGAACCACTAAATCAATGTCGTGTGTTGTCAAAACGTCCATAACGGCGCGAGTAAATTTTTCGCGGTCGGGATACTCTTTCTTTGATACGACAGCCGTTGTAATGCCCGCAGTTTGCGCTCGCTCAAGTGCAAAAACATCGAGTCGGGATGACAGCACCAGTGCAATTTCGGCATTCGAGAACATTTCCCTTGCATCAATTAAGGCCTGCAAATTTGTTCCGCCGCCGCTGACCAGAACCGCAATTTTTATCATAAGTGCACGCCCTCGTTTTTGATGACTTCACCTACGATATATGCGTTTTCGCCAACGGCATCCAATGCTGTAATTGCCGCCTGAGCCTCTTCTTTAGAAATAACACAGATTAAGCCTAGCCCCATGTTAAATGTGCCGTATAAATCTTCTTTGCTCAAGTTGCCGCGCTCGGCCAGTAAATCAAAGATCGCGGGGCGGGGGAAAGCTTGTAAGTCAATCTTTACTCCCAAGCCGCTCGGCAACATACGCGGAATATTTTCATAAAACCCGCCGCCGGTGATATGGCTGATACCTTTAATCGTAATCCCTTGCAGCAACGCTTGAATCGCCGAAACATAAATACGCGTGGGCGTAAGCAACTCTTCGCCCAATGTTTTGCCGAGCGACGGTATAAAATCCGATAATCCTTCACGTGAGCAATCAAAAATCTCACGAATCAGTGTAAATCCGTTGGAATGAACGCCCGTTGACGGCAGTCCAAGCAGTACGTCACCCTCTTGTGCGGCATCGTTGTCCACCATTTTAGGCTTGTCTACCATGCCGACGCAAAAGCCGACCAAATCGTAATCACCCGCAGCGTAAACGGCAGGCATTTCGGCTGTTTCGCCGCCGACGAGGGCGCAGCCGGCTTGACGGCAACCTTCGGCAACACCGCTGACGAGCTCAGCTACTTTCTCGGGAATGGTTTTGTGAATGCCGATGTAGTCAAGGAAAAATAGTGGCTGTGCACCTGAGCAAGCCACATCGTTGGCACACATGGCAACACAGTCAATGCCGATGGTGTCATGCTTATCCAGTTCAACGGCAAGTTTGACTTTCGTGCCGACACTGTCCGTACCCGACACGAACACAGGTGTGTCCAACCCGCCAAAATCAGGCTGAAACAGTCCGCCGAATCCACCCAAACTGCCCAGTACGCCTGGGATGTAGGTTGATTCAACCGACTGCTTCATCAATTCAACAGCCTTGTAACCGGCCTCGACATCAACGCCGGCTTGAGCATAACGCTGGCTCATATAAATTCTCCTTTTGTGCAATGGTTTGAGGCGGAATGTTGGTTTCTTACTAGGTTTGTCGGTTTCAGTTATGCTTGATACTTAACCGCCGTATCCATCGTCGGGTGGTATGGGATCAGGTGAAGGTGGCGGCGGCGATGGAGGAGGTGGTGCTGGTGAAGGCGGCGGTGGTGGTGGCGCAGGCGGGTCAGTGGGCGGTGGCGTCGGTGAAGGCGGTGGTGGCGCGGGCGGGTCAGCGGGTGGTGGTGCCGCCTGATGGTTTGGAACCATATCCGCCGAACCGACTTCTATCGTGCGCGGGCGCATACGATAGACATCACGGCCTAAAAATTCTGTGCGCACCAGCACGCCGTCGCGATAGATACGGCGGTGCGCTTCACTGGTAAACCCGGTTGAGCCGCCATCGGTTACGCGCTGATTGCCGGCACCGAGTGCAGGATTATGCACATGTACGGTTTGAATAGGTGTTGAGCCAAGCTGTGTTGACACAATGCTTACAGTATAATTGTTGGTGCGTGTGCCCATAATGCGCACGCGCACACGGTTGCTGTTTGGGTGTTCCACCACTAATCGAATGGGATATGGCGAAGTGTTGCGGAAGCGGAAATCGAGTGAACCCCAAAAAATGGCCGCATCTTGACTCAATGGTGAATATGCTACACGGAAGCCATGCTGATGTCGTTCAACGATCTCCATATTGCCGCGCAATGCCGCCATATAAAGAGTAGAAGATACTTGACAAATGCCGCCACCAAGCATTTGCTCAGTCCGGCCGGCAATGAAGCCGATTCCGCTTTGGAAGCCGCGCGCTGCCGTACGCTGTCCGACTCTACGGTTGAATGAGAAGACATCGCCGGGGTTGAGAATCATGCCGTTAATGAGTTGTGACGATAAGCGTACGTTGGTTTGGCGGCCTGCTGAGAAGTCTAAAATATCTGTATGGATATCGGCAAGCACATCGTTGAAAAAACCTGTTTGTTGTTGTGTACGCAAAGCCGCCGCCGTCAATGTTGGTTTGACGACAGTCAGCGGCACGACAACGGGGTTATCTGATATCGTTTCGAGCAGTTCGTTGGCTTTGTCGATGTCTAACCTCAGCCCGGACTGTTCTTCGGTAATGTCTTGGCCATTGGCTTGCAATGCTGCGTTGCGCATAGGAATGTATACTTCTTCGGCAATCTCGTCCAGTGAGATAGTTTGCCGCTCGGTCACTGCGGCGGCAAAGGAAACAGGCTCCGGCACAGTGCCTGTGACGATAGAAAGAAAAGCCTCAACAAATGAGTCGGCAATGGCTTGGTTGTCAAACTCGACACCGTCTGCGCCACGCCAAATATAGATACTTTCGTTGTTGATTTCCACCGAGTCGTGTTGCAGCTCAACAGCACGTGGTTCGATAAAATCATCAACAATTTCCGTAATGCGCTCAATATCAAGGTTGAGTTCGGCGGCTGAGTTGATTTCTATGGGGTTGTTGCGCAGGCGCACAATGGTGCGCATACGTGTGAAAACATTGCCCTCGCGCCCGTAGTTAAACGCGCGCTCCACAGCATCATCAGTCAGATGACGCAGGTCGATATCATCGGTAGTAATGGTCAACGTAACATCATCAATATTAACGCTTACGTTAGTGATTCGCTGCTCATTGTCGTCAAGGGCCCAGTCGCTGATATGGCTGGCATCAAAAGTTTCTTGCGCTTCTTCTCTGGTCATACCGCCGAAAGCAACACCATTAATGTAGATGCCGTCGTAGATAACGTCTGATGACAGCGTGATAGCAGTAAAAATTGCAACAAAAACCAACAACGCTGCTACTACCGATGATGCGGCAATGATAGCAATTTTAATGCCTTTTCTCTTGTCTTTGCACACTGCCTTGTTCAGCGGAACTGGCGGGGCTTCCGAGGCAGTTTGTTCGATAGAAGCTACCGTTATGGTCGATGGCTTTTTTTGCTGTTTAGCCGTGATATGTATGGTTTTTTTTGTGGGTGCTTTTTGTGCCTTTGGCGGTTTGACAGGTGCTTTTTTTTCTGTTGCCGCCGGCGGAGTTTTAATTGCTGTTGGCTCTTTTTCTAATGTTGCCGTCGCTGCTGCTGTCTTTACGGCATCTTTGCTTGCCGCTGATTGACTCATTGTCGTTGTCGCGACTTGATTCTTGCCTGGCGTCAACGTGTCAGCTATTTCTTTAGGTGATTCTTCGGGCGTTGCCGCCGGCTTCTTATGTGGTGCTGTTGGCTTGGGTACAGTTTTTGACGCGGCTTTTGGCGCCGCTTTGGTTGGCAATTTTGTCGCAGTGCCTGATTTGGCTTGCGGCTTTTTTGTGGGGGGAGATGGCTTTTTCGGTGTTGGCAGTTTTGTCACAGGTTTGACGGTTGCCTTTTCGGATGCAACAGAAGCAACCGTATCCTTTTCAGCTACGGCTTCAATCGGCGGCATTGGCTTGGCTGTGGATGGTTTTGTTGCTTTTTTCTTTGGGCTATTTTGTGAAGCATTGCCCGGCTTGCGGACAGGTCCTTTGCTCATTGTACACCTCGCATTGGGATTTCTCTTGACTAAAATTCTTCAAGCACATTATATACGATGCTGCAACAAAATACAATAACAAAACGGTTACAAATTCAAGAAAATTTTGCATAACGGAAAGAATTATGTCACCCTACACACAAAATTTGCTCTGAAATTATCGAAAAAGACGACAAAAATCCTGATAAATGCCCGGCAAAGACAAAACAAATGTCACACAAGCACCCGACGAAATTTATAAAAAATCTAAAAATTATGATTGACAAGTGCATGAGAGTGTGATATATTGATTGAGAGTAAGCGGAGATAGTTGGCATAAGAGGAGTTGCGCATGAGGGCAAAAGCATTGCGGTTGTTGGATGATACGACCTTGTGCGGCCAAGCGCAAGCAGGAGACCGACAAGCCGAAGAATTGCTGATTTTGCGATATACACGGCACGTGCGACGTTGTGCCCATCCGTTATTTTTAATGGGCGGAGACAATGAAGACCTCAACCAAGAAGGGTTGTTGGGACTTTTGTCAGCCATTCGTGATTACCGGGCTGACGGCACGGCGGCATTTGCTACCTACGCTGAAACCTGCATTCGTAATCGTTTGGCATCGGCTATTTCCAAAGCCAATCGGCTGAAACATACACCATTGAACTCTTCCTTGTCGATGGACGTGCCGCAGTTGGCAGCTGTGCTACATGACTTTAATGTGATTGATCCAGAGAAGTGGGTGATTGAGCGCGAAGAGGGACGTGAGTTCGCGCAGTTGCTGGCTGGAATGCTGTCAAGCATTGAATCGAGAGTGTTGCAATTGTATTGCGATGGGTATTCCTACCGTGAGATTGCTGCGCAGATGAATGTGAAAAGCAAGACGGTGGATAACGCCATCCAGCGCATCAAGAAAAAATTAAGAAGTGTTTTGTAAGAGACAATGCCTACACCGTTCCGCAAAGATAGTAACCCCGCCTCGCCAGAGGCATTATTATATGTGCCCATGTAGCTTAAATCACCAGAGCGCGCAACAACGAGGTGTCGGTGCAAATCCGTCCACGGGCAAAGAAAATCACCAAAAGTGAGGGAAAACCAATGTACGAAGACAAAACCCTGAAGTGCAAGGATTGCGATGAAGATTTTATCTTTACCGCAGGAGAGCAAGAGTTCTACGCAGAGCGTGGCTTCCAGAATGAGCCGCAACGTTGTAAGAACTGCCGCGACGCTCGTAAAAACGCGCCGCGCGTTCGTGAATTCTTCTCGGCAACTTGCGCCGCTTGCGGCGGTGAGGCAAAAGTGCCTTTCGAGCCCAAGACCGATCGTCCCGTTTATTGCAGCGACTGCTTCTCGCGTACACGCGAAGAAGGCAGCTACTAAGATTTAACGCGACAATACTCCCCCGAATGCTTTGCGTTTGGGGGAGTATTTTGTTGGTGTTGTGGAGAAGAGTCACCATCCTTACACAGAGGGGCATGCGACAAAAGGCGGGTGAGCATAGACATTGGCTCCCTACGTTAAGCGGGGGCGTTTTTGCGATTGGCGGCACCGATGATGTAGAGGACGCCCAGGGGGATGCCCCAGATGTAGGAGTCGGCAAAATGGTACGAAAGCAATAGATAGCCTAGTAGGTCAAAGCCCGCAGTCAAGATTAGTATGGCGATGCCGCAGCCAAGTATCAAAGGTGCTTTCGATTTATCGTTTGCCATGACGATGCCGGCGATGCCCATACCGAGGATGGCAGTCATGGCGATGAGGATAACGATATCGGCGGCAGTATAGTTGTGTGTGATGTAATGGCCGACACGATGATATGACTCAAAATGGCTTAACGCATCGATTATGCCAATAGCGCTGAAAATGGTTGCCAAAATACCGACGACGCGAATCATTGTCTGTCCGGCGGGTTTCTTGGGCTTTTGGTATACGGGGTATGTCGGTATGTTTGGATAGGATTGCGGCGGTTTGTTTTGGCATGAACAGGGGGCGTTGTTGATGCGTTGTTGGCCGCATTGTCCGCAGAATGGCATGTGAGGTCCTCCCTTTTGTGTTTTTAGTAAGTAGGGTCGGCACGGCGGAATCACCAAATTCTATAATGAAAGGGCGTGCAGCAGCAAATCGTCCTTATGTTGCAATAATAACAAATTCGCAAATACTTGTCAATTGTGGGGCATTTGAATTTTTTGTCGAGATGGTGTATACTATGATAGTGCAAGATTGAGAATGCAGAATGCAGAGTTAAAGGAAGTGCTTTCATGTCCCTTGAAACGATAGAGAGATCCACTGAAGAAATATCTGAGCAATCGCCGGTTGAGCCACCGAAAGATTATCGTTCCAAGCCGGTGAAACGCAAGCGCGGGTGGCGGCCATCGGGGAGAAGTGACGGGCGGCGCATTCGCACGCATCCGCCGTTAAACAATTTGATTCCGTACATTATGAAGCGCCGCGCTGAGTCAAGCAACTATTACATGGCCGAAGTTGACTGTTTGGCGGCTGAGAAGTATATTCGACAAAAGCGCGTTGAGGGGCTGAAAGGCTTTGGTATGCTGCACTTTTTTATTGCGGCGTATGTGCGTGTTGTCAGCCAACGGCCGGGGATTAACCGTTTTATTTCGGGGCAGCGGTTGTACGCTCGGCATGGCATTGAGGTGGCGTTGACGGTTAAGAAAGACTATACCATTGAATCGCCCGAGACAGTCATCAAGGTAGTGTTTACGCCGCATGATACGGCTGAGGACGTGTTTCATAAAATTCAACATGAGCTGAAAGTTGGATTGGAAGAGGGTGATTCGACGCGTACCGATGCGGCGGCGCGTAGCTTTGCACTGATTCCGGGGATGTTTTTGCGTTTTACCATTAAAATGTTGGAAGCGTTGGATTACTATGGATTGTTACCACGATCATTGACGTATACCAGCCCGTTCCATGGCAGCATGTTTGTGGCTGATTTGGGCAGTATTGTTTTGCCGCCCCTACATCACCACTTATATCATTTTGGCAATGTGCCGCTGTTTTTAGTCATTGGCGGTAAGAAAAAAGTGCAAGAAATCGATAAAAACGGTGAGGTTAAAGAGAAGAAAGTGCTGCCGTTTGCGCTGACGTTGGATGAGCGCATTACTGACGGGTTTTATTTTGCGGGAGTGCAGCGCGTGGTGTTTGACATTTTTAAGAATCCGGAGCAGTTGGATTTGCCGCCTGAGACGGTGGTGGAGGATATATTGTAATGCAACGGGTGATAGCGTTGGGTTTTTTTGACGGCGTGCATATCGGGCACGCGGCGTTACTGCGGAAAACGACACAATGTGCCGCCGCGTTGGGGGTAGTTGCAGCGGCGCTGACGTTTGATGTGCCGCCGAGCCGTGTGATTGGTGGCACGCTATTGCCGCTATTGACCACGCCGGAACAGCGGGCGGCACTGATGCATGAAAATTTTGGCATTGAGGATTGTATTGTTTTGCCGTTTGATGAGGCATTGATGAATATGCCGCATGAAGTGTTTGTGGCACAAGTGTTGCAAGAGAAATACAGTGCAGTCGGCGTAGTGGCGGGCCGTGATTACCGTTATGGGCGCAGTGGGAAAGGCAATGTGGAAACGTTGGCGCAGCAATGCGCCGAATTGGGTATGACGTGCGATATAGTTGAGCAAGTGCGCGTTGACGGCGAAATTATTAGCGCGACGGCCATTCGCGCGCTGTTGGCAAAGGGTGATGTAGCACGTGCTAACGAGTTTTTTGGGCGGCCATATACGTTGTGTTTGCCCGTGCAGCGCGGGCGTGGGTTGGGGCGACAGTTGGGATTTCCGACGGCCAATATGATTTTGCCCGAAGATTGGCAGCAACCGGCGTTGGGTGTCTATCGTTCGCAAGTGGAGTTGGACGGTAAAGTGTTTGCCTCGGTGACGAATATTGGGCGGCGGCCGACGGTGGAGAGCGACAGCCCCCCGTCAACGCTTGCGGCCACCCAATTTCAAAAGGGGGCGGGGGATATTGTGGTTGAGACACATTTGATTGGATTTAATGGCGATTTATATGAGCAGACGCTGTGTGTGGCGTTGCTGTCGTTTATGCGACCGGAACGGAAGTTTGAGAGCTTGGACGCGTTGAAAACGCAGATGGCGATGGATAGAAGTTACGTTGAGGGGCGGGCGAATGCGCGGGGGTGCAGATAGTTATGATAGACGATAAAACCTTAAAAGCAAGGCAATTTGTTAGGGAAGTAAAAGAGCTTGCGGCAAAGCGTGGTTTGCCGTTTTTTGTAGTAACAGATGGCGCAAGTGGCATTGATAATATCGATTGTGACGCTGTTGAACAGGCGAGAAAATCGCATGTTGAGTGGGAGCTAGGGCAGGGGATAGATCCATGTCATGATTGGGCGTAGGCGTTGTGTATGGCGCAAGAAATCACTTGGCTCTTGGAGTCCTTACAGGTGCAGTCGCAACAGCGGATGATTCTCTCTCTATCCTAATAACTTCTCGGCGCTTTTGTGATGGCTGCGCAGGTAGCGTTTGATGAGTGAGAGTGAGGCCGGGTCGCCCCTGCGGATGTTTGCCATGCCCTGGTGGCTTTGGAGGGTGACTTGGATGCCGTTTTGTCGTAAGGCTGCTTCCGATTCGCGGTCGGCAAAGCCGAAGGGATAAGCAAAGGCGACGGGTTGGCGACCGGTCAGTACTTCTATGGCATCACCGATGCGGCGGCAATCTTCGGCGATAGGGGCTTGATAGGCTTCGGGCGATTCGTTGCGCTTGCGTGTCGCACCGCGTCGTCCTTTGTTGTGGTGTAAGCCCCAACTATGGCTTTGTATATCCCATATGCCGCGCTGCTGCATGGCGCATATCTCGTCCCACAGCACATATGAATAGTTAGGATCAACGGCGTTTTCACGAGTCGATTGCTCGCAAAATTCACCGTTGATAAAGATTGCGGCACGCATGCCGTATTGTGCCAATAACGGTTCGGCGTAATAGACATTGTTGTAATGTCCGTCATCAAAAGTCAGCATAACCGGTTTGTAGGGCAGTTTGCGCCCTCTGTGTACGTAGTTGATTAAATCTTGTGTCACAATGGTGGTGTAGCCGTTGTCGCGTAGAAACTGCAAATCCTTTTCCAACGCGTCAGGCGAAATGCCGTATTCACCGTGACGGCGCGGGCTTTTGATGATGTCGTGATACATCAGCACGGGGATATCGATGCTCTCACGGCTATCTTTTCGGCTAAATGAAAAGCCCGTTAAAAGTGCAAAAAGAGATACGATGGAAAGGTAAAACACTACTTTTTTCATGCTCAGTCACCTCATGTTAATCTCACCTTAGTATGTCGTGAAAAAAGGGTTGCAAACGAGGTGATTTTTTGGTAAAATGTCGTAAATTACAAAAATAGGAGGATTTCACCATGAGTAAAATTATTCTGACCGCGGACAGCGGCTGCGATCTCGGGCCTGAGTTGATTGCCAAGTACGACATACGCATTATTCCTATCCATGTGACGTTGGAGGGCAAAGAGTATCTCGACGGTGTGGGCATGACCTCGGAAGAAATGTTGCAAATTTGTGAGGCCAAAGGCATTGTGCCTAAGACATCGGCACTCAATCCGACAGAATTGGAAGAATTTTTCAAGCCGCTGATTGCCGATGGTAGCCAAGTTGTCCATATCAGTATATCGTCGGCGGTATCGACATCTTATCAAAGCGCGGTGCTGGCGGCGAGCGATTTGGAAGGCGTACATATCGTGGACAGCAAGACGCTGTCTGCGGGCATGGCGCTGCTGATGTGCAAGGCTTATGAAATGCGTGAGGCCGGGTTAGCAGCGGCGGATATTGCTGAGAAATTAACGGCGTTGACGCAGAAGACACGCGCCAGTTTTGTGCTTGAAACGCCGGAATGGCTGCATAAAGGCGGCCGCATTTCGACGGCAAAATTTGTGGTGGCAAGCGCATTGGGCATTAAGCCCTGCATAGAAGTTGACACTTTGACCGGTACGATGGGGCCGGGTAAAAAATATCGCGGCAAGTTTGACAAGGCGTTGCTGCAATATGTTGATGATAAACTGGCGAACGCCGAATACGATAACGATCGTATTTTTATTACCCATGCGGGTGTTGAGGACAGCCTGATTGAGCAAGTCAAGATGAAGATTTGCGAAGTGGCTGATTTTAAAGAGATTATTGTGACGCGTGCTGGCATGACGATAACGACACACTGCGGACGTAATACACTAGGTGTGCTGTTTGTGGCTAAGTGAGGAAGCACCTCTTTGTTCTCAATCCGGCGGCAGGTAAGCGCGATAATGTGCGAGAATTGCGGCAGCGGATAGACGCGCTGGAAACAGAGGAACAAGCGATATTGATAGTGACAGAACATCCCTGTCATGCCATAGATATTGTACGTGAGCAAGCCGTCAACCATGACGGCTTGCTCGTTGCCTATGCCTGCGGCGGCGACGGTACGCTCAATGAGGTTATCAATGGTGCTGCGGGGCTGTCTAATGTGCATGTCACACATTATCCGTGTGGAACGGGAAACGACTTTTTGAAGTGTTTCGATGGCAAGGTTTCCGATTTTTTAGATATTTCGGCATTAATGCGCGGTGAAACAATGGATATTGATTTATACAGCGTCAATGGGCGGTATGGTATTAACATCGGCAGCGTGGGACTGGACAGCCGTGTGGGAGCTGAAGTGCATCGTTTTAAGCGTTGGCCGTTGGTCAACCACAAGATGGCGTATAATTTGTCGGTGCTATACAATGTGGCCAAGGGCGTCGGTGCAAACTATCACGTCAGCATTGACGGGCAGTTGTGTAATGATTCGTTTACGCTGCTCAATGCCTGCAATGGGCGGTATTATGGCGGCGGTTTTTACGCTATGCCCGATGCTGTACCGAATGACGGATTGCTTGACTTTCTTATTGTCAAGCGTGTATCGCGTTTTGGGGTGGCAAAAGTTATTGGCAAATATGCCAAGGGTCGGTATCATGAGTTGGGCGACATTGTGACGTATATACGCGGCAAGAAGCTGGAAGTCGTTGCTGACAAACCTATGCCGATCAATCTTGACGGTGAAATTGTCCGTGCGCGTGTGGCGACATTTGCAGTGGCGGAAGAGAAAATCAAGTTTGTCATGCCAGAAGGTGTGAAATTGAGGTAGAGCGCTTGTGCAACACGCGCTGGTGACTTCCCAGCCATTGTTATCATATGATCTACAATTTTTTTGGCACAGACAATAGGTGTGAAAAATGCGTGAAAACAAGAGAAAATTCAAGCATGATGGAAATATTTTTGTGTGCTATGATTTCGTGAGCGAAAATGCATAGTTTTTGCTGAAATATGAACTTGCTATTTGGGCGGAAAATCTTTACAATAGATAGTGGTTTAGCAGTCTGTTGCAGTGAGTGCTAAGAAAAGAAGACATTGGAGGAAGCAAGTATGAAACTTAAACCCTTAGCCGATCGTGTTGTCTTGCAGCTCGTGGAGAGCGAAGAGACAACTAAAAGCGGCATCATTTTGGCAAGTTCGGCACAGGAAAAGCCGCAAGTGGCGAAAGTTATCGCTGTAGGGCCGGGTGGAAACGTTGACGGTAAGGACGTTGTTATGCACGTCAAGACCGGCGACAAGGTCATTACCAGTAAATACTCGGGCACCGAAGTGAAAGTTGACGGTGATGAATACACAATCGTGCGTCAGGGTGATATCCTGGCCGTTGTGGAATAGGGAGGAATAAAATATGTCTAAAATTATTATTTTTGGCGAAGAGGCACGCCGCTCGCTTGAGCGCGGCGTCAACGCATTGGCGGATACCGTTAAAGTGACGATGGGACCCAAAGGCCGCAACGTGGTATTGGACAAGAAGTTTGGTTCGCCGTTGGTGACCAATGATGGCGTGACGATTGCCAAGGAAATTGAGCTCGACGACGCCTTTGAAAACATGGGCGCACAGCTTGTTAAAGAAGTTGCGACAAAGACAAACGACATTGCCGGTGATGGTACGACGACGGCGACTTTGTTGGCGCAAGGGTTAATTCGTGACGGCATGAAAAACGTTGCTGCCGGCGCAAATCCGATGGTTATGAAAAAAGGCATTGCCGATGCGGTTGAGGCTGCTGTGGCAAACATTGTCAAGGATTCGGTCAAAGTGAAAGACAGCGGCGATATTGCGCGTGTCGGTGCGATTTCGAGCGGTGATGAGCAAATTGGTAAGCTAATCGCTGAAGCGATGGATAAAGTGACGGCCGACGGCGTTATTACTGTTGAGGAGTCGAAGACGGTTGAGACGTACTCGGAAGTTGTTGAGGGTATGCAGTTTGACCGCGGCTATATTTCGCAGTACATGGTGACCGATAACGACAAAATGGAAGCTGTCATTGACGATGCACTGGTGTTGATTACCGATAAGAAAATCACGAGCGTGCAAGACTTGCTGCCGCTGTTGGAGCAAATCGTGCCGACGGGCAAGAAGTTGGTTATCATTGCTGAAGATGTTGAGGGTGAAGCACTCGCTACACTGTTGCTCAACCGCATTCGCGGCACTTTCCACGCGGTTTGCGTCAAAGCGCCGGGATTCGGCGACCGCCGCAAAGAAATGCTGAAAGACATTGCCATCTTGACGGGCGGCGAAGTCATCAGCGACGAGTTGGCGCTTGACCTGAAAGATACGACTGTTGAGCAACTCGGACGCGCGCGTCAAATTAAAGTGCAAAAAGAGAACACCATCATTGTTGACGGTGCCGGTGACAAGAAAGACATTTCGGCGCGTATCGGCCAAATCCGTGCGCAAATTGAGACGACGACATCAGACTTTGACCGTGAAAAGCTGCAAGAGCGCTTGGCGAAGCTGTCAGGCGGTGTGGCTGTGCTGAAAGTTGGTGCGGCGACCGAAGTTGAGATGAAAGAAAAGAAGCTGCGCATTGAAGACGCGCTTAACGCGACGCGCGCGGCTGTTGAAGAGGGCATTGTGCCGGGCGGCGGCGTGGCTTATGTCGCGGCGATGAAATCGGTCGAGAAACTGCTCAAAGATAAGAGTGGCGACGAGAAGACCGGCGTGTCGATCGTGCTGTCGGCGTTGGCTGAGCCTGTACGTCAAATCGCGGCGAATGCCGGCGTTGAGGGCAGCGTTGTGCTGGACAAAATCCGCAGTGCCGACAAGAAAAACTACGGTTACGACGCGCTCAGTGCGGCGTATGGCGATATGATTGACATGGGCATTGTTGACCCGGCGAAAGTGGCGCGTTCGGCGTTGCAAAATGCGGCCAGCATTGCGGCCATGGTGCTGACGACCGAGAGTTTGGTCAGTGACAAGAAAGAGCCTGCACCTCCTGCTCCGCCGATGCCTGGCGGCGGCGGAATGGATATGTATTAAGCGCTACCGAGTAGGGCGCATCAAATTGGAACAGGAGCGGCAGAAGCCGCTCCTGTTTTTTATGGAGTGGGTTGTACGCCCTCAGCTGTTGTGGGTGACAGATCTCCCCGGGAAGGAGCTGAGGAGGAAGCATAAACACATTTGTCAAGCATTGCGCAAGACCGTCGGGGAAAACG